>JAJRST010000071.1 GCA_024278645.1 bacterium
CGGCGTGTTGGGCAGCATGACGCCGAGCCAGGGATTGTTGGGCGCAACGGCGTGGGCGGCCGGCGATTCGGCCCGATTTTTTCGCAAAAGAACAATCGGCGCTTCCGGCGACAGCAGCAGGCGCCGCTCCGGATTGTTCACGCGACAAAAATCTTCCACGGACCGGAGATTCGGAAACATGAGCGCAAAAGGCTTTTCATCGCGATTCTTTTTCCGGCGCAGAGCGGCGACGGCCTGTTCGTTTGCCGCATCCGCCATAATATGAAAGCCGCCCAGTCCTTTGACGGCGACGATTTTGCCTTGCCGCAGCAGATGCACCGTCTGCTCGATGGCCTCCTGTCCTGAGGCGATGCTTTCGCCGTTCGCATCCCATAGCTGCATTCGCGGCCCGCACACCGGGCAGGCGTTGGGCTGCGCGTGAAAGCGGCGGTTCGTCGGATCCTCAAATTATTTGCGGCAGGCGGGACACATTTCAAACGCCTTCATCGTCGTGTTGGCGCGATCGTAGGGCAGCTTTTCGATGATTGTGAAGCGCGGTCCGCAATGGGTGCAGTTGGTAAAGGGGTAGAGCCAGCGACGATTTTGGGGGTCGAAAACTTCCGCCAGGCACTGCGGGCATGTGGCGATGTCCGGCAGGATCCACGCCAATTTGTCGTCCTCATCGTCGCTGGGGATGATGCGGAATTCGTCATCGCCCACGGGATCCAGAAAGTGGTGTTTGAGGGAATAGATGACGGCGTGCGGCGGCTTTTCCTCGTCGATGCGCAGGAGAAAGGCCCGCACTTGCTCCGCGTCGCCTTCGGCCTGAATAAAGACGCCGCGGCTGCTGTTTTTCACCCAGCCGCCCAGCGAAAAGTCATGCGCCAGGCGAAAGATGAATGGCCGAAAGCCGACTCCCTGCACGGCGCCCTGAATGTGTATGTCCAGTCGTTGTCTGGCCATGCGTCATTCTTTCAAATTTACGAATCGATCTGCTTTTTCAGCCAATCGATCCATGTCTCTACGCCGTCTCCGGTTTTGGCGGACAGTTCGAAAAAATGCAGCCGTGGATTGACTTTTTCGGCATTGGTGCGGAATGTTTTCACATCAAAGTCCACATACGGCAGCAGATCGGTTTTGTTGAGCACGCACACATCGGCGACGCGAAACATGTGCGGATATTTCAGCGGCTTGTCGTCGCCCTCGGTCGTACTGACGATGACTACCTTTTTGTTTTCGCCCAGGTCATATCCGGCGGGGCAGACGAGGTTGCCGACGTTTTCAATGAACAGCAACCGAACGCCGTCGAGCGGCAATTGGGAAACGGCGTCGCGCACCAGCAGGGCATCCAGGTGGCAGCCGCCGTTGGTGACGATCTGCACCACCGGCGCCTTGAATTTGGCGATGCGTTGCGCGTCGTTGTCGGTTTGTACGTCGCCCTCGATGACAGCGGTTTTTATCTCGGGGGAAATCTGTTCGAGCGTGCGTTCGAGCAGCGTGGTTTTGCCGGAGCCGGGAGAGCTGAGCAGGTTCAAAACAAAGAGACGTTGCGCCTGAAAGTTGGTGCGCAACGTTGCGGCCGCCTCGTCGTTTTTTTCCAGAATTTTACGTTCAACCGTTATGACAGACATTTTTTTCTCCTGTTCCCGGGTTGACAATCAATGGCGTCCGTTGAAACAGCCATCTAACCTGAAAAATTCATTCGCCTCCACGTGCGAAAACAACAATATGGCGTCTATTTTAAGTAATGCACTAGGCGACGACAAGGTCTTTGATAAAAAACTCGTCGCCCGTCAAAACTTCAATGTCGCTTGACTGACAATTTGGGCACAAGAACTCGTACTCCTCAAGTCCGAACGTTTTTTTGCACGAATGGCATATCGCCGTGACGGGAATGATGGCGATGTCCAGTTTTGAGCCTTGCAGCGGCGTGTCGGCGATGAGCGCATCATAAGCATGGTGCAGCAGTTCGGGCACGACGGCGGCCATTTCGCCGATCGAGACGCGTACAGTCTTGAGCGAGACGCCGGCCTGCGGTTCCAGCGATTCTTTTACAATGGCGATGATATCTTGTGCCAATGACAGCTCGTGCATATTCAATCTGTTCTGTTTGTATTGGTTGTAAGATAGAGGCGAGCTTTTAAAAAAGCAATAGTTTATTTCGAGTTTTTTTCAGGACTGTTTTTCGATAAAATCGCCACTGCAAGCGAAGCAAGGATGAGCAGCGAGCCGATCATTAATCCGGCGCTGAAAGTCAATTGTTTGTAAAACTCGACCTCGTGCGCCCAATCCACCAACAGGGTAAAGCCGAGCATGGCGGTGATGAGCAAAGCCAGCAAACGCTTCAGCTTTTGCGCCGGGTGGTACAGCAGCGTCAACAAGGCGAGCAGAAGAATGACGATGCGGAATTTTGGAAAGTAGTTCAATTGCACGGCCAGGGTTTCGAGCATATAATGCCAGCTTGGCATGCGAAACTGCTTTTTGCCATCCTGCACGACGACAAGCTTTTCCTTGTCCGGGCCCATCAACTCTTTGCCGTTTACCTGAATCCACAAGTGCTGCATACTGCCGACGATGTCGGCGTCCCTGTAGCCGCGGGAACGGAAAATAGCTACAGCCAGAATGGCCCGGCCGTCGCAGTCCTCGCGGCCGCGCCGCCACACTTTGCTTGCCGGCGGCCAGTATTCGGAATTGGCCCAGTTGTCCCAATCGAATTCGTAATGAATATTGTCATAAACGAATCTGACAATGGCTTCATATTCTTCCTGAAAGGTAAAATCGGCGGGAAGAAGAGAGTCAATTTGGGCGTTGATTGTCGCCATTTCCGGAAAGCCTGTTTCAAACAATGCTTCCGTATTCAAATAGGCGCCGATTTGGTCAATGACCAAAGCCGGATTGGGAAACAAGACAAAAAGCAAGATAAAAAAATAAAGGACGCTCTTTATGATGCTGCGTTGTGCTCGCGTATAACCGGCTAAATTATTCCAAATTCGCTGTAGCGCCTTTCCCATCTCGCCTCACAAATCATGGTATGAATGTTGTGTGTTCAACACGTGCAGGATAAAATAAAAGCGTGCGGCACAAAAGGCCGCACGCTTTTGGGGGAGTGGTTATTTCAAGAACAAAAGCGTCCTTGTTTCCGTGTAATCATTTGCCTGAAGCTGGTAAAAATAGATGCCGGATGGCACGAGAGAGCCGTTCATGTCCCTTCCGTCCCAAACGACTTTGTAGCTTTGCGCTGCCTGATTCTTGTTCACCAGGGTGTTGACGAGCCGTCCCCGGGTGTTGAAAATCTGCAACGTCACGTTTGCATTTTGCGGCAGATGATACTCGATCGTCGTCGACGGATTGAATGGATTCGGATAGTTTTGCAACAGCCCGAACTCCGACGGCGCCGTTTGCGGAGCGTTGCTTTGCACGCCGGTGATTTCGCCGGAAGACATGGTGATAGCGGCGTCGGGCACATCCAGGTTGCCGTCGCTGTTCAGCTCGATGGGGCTGGCCGATGAAATATCCGTTGCATCCGGGTAATAGGTCGTTTCGTAAAGTGAACGGCTGGCCATCACCGTGTATGTACCCTCTTCCAGGCCATCCAGGGAGTAGCTGCCGTCCTGGGCGCTGATCTCCGAAGCGATGACGTTACGGTTTTCATCAAGAGCGTAGACAAAAGCGCCGTCGACGGGGATGCCGCTGTCGCTGCGGATGACGCCGCCGATGCTGCCATAGACGCCTTGTCCCGGACCTTCGGCGGATTTCCTGCCTTGACGCGGTTTGAGCGCGAAATCGATGTTTTCCATGCTGTTTTCGCCGTCTAGCTTTAAAACATTTGCTTTGAACGGGTTGCGGACGTCGTCGTAAAATTCGCCCACGTAATCGCGCGCCCATGCCGAGGCGACATAAGCGCCTTCGGGAATGCCGCCAATGCTATAGGCGCCGTTGGCATCGGTGAACGTCGTGTAGTAAATCTTTGTCCACTTTCTCATATCGCCGTTGAACCATTTGTGCGTTATCGCCGGGAAAATGGCGACAAGAGCGCCTTCGAGCGGTCCGCCGGTCGCCTCATCCGTCACCACGCCGCTGACCATGCTGCCCTCGGTCGGCATGCCGGGAACGCCAAAGTTGATGTTCGGCGTTTCCTGCCCCGCCTCGACGACAACGACATCCGCCTCATCCCATGATGTCTTGTCGTCATAGTATTCAACATAGTTATAGACGCGAACGATGACGCGATATTCGCCCTTGTAAACCGGCTTCATGGTGTAATTGCCGTCGGCGTCGGTAAAAGCGTATGCCGTGGGCAGTCGTTTATTCCAGGGGTGAAGCACGGGACTTTGCAGCGGTACGGCCTCGACAAATGCATAGGCGACCGGGTCGCCGCTGTCATCCAGGGTTACTTTGCCGCTGATGGAACCATAGTCGGTGGTCAGATCAAGCGTCATGTTGATGTCATCTCGAACATCGCCATCCGCTAAAACGATAGGCGTTGCATCCTTGAGTGAATCGGCATTTTCGTACCACACGCCTTTGAAATTCATCCAGTCCCAGTACCAGGCGCTCACATAGTAGGTGCCTGCCGGAAGGTGCGCGAGTTCATAATATCCGTTTTCATCGGTGATCGTGCTTTTCCACAAACGGCCGAAATTAAAGTAGACATTGTCTTCCTCTCTCACATAGTAGATGAAAATGTCCTTCAGCGGGGCGCCGTCGATGCCAGTGACAATGCCGGAAATTTTCGCCGTGGGCAGAACAAAAGTGAAATCGATGCCGGTCACATCCTCGCCTTCGCCGACAGTCACCGGGTCGGCATCATCAAAGGAATCTTTGTCGTTCCAGTACTTGATTTCGCCGCTGCCGGTGTACAGCAGCATGGCGGCGACGACATAGTCATCCGCTGGCAGGCCATCGATCTTATAATCGCCGTTTTCGTCTGTTATGGTCATCTGCATTATGCCCGGCAATCCGGGCACGCCTCCGGGCGCCTGCGAATTGGAGGACATGGCCGAAACTTTGACGCCGGCGATGGGGTCGCCGTTGTCGTCTTGCACATGCCCGGCGATGCTGCCGCCCTTGGTCAGGGCGAAATCAATGCCCGTCGCTTCGTTGTTGTTGATAATGACCGGCGTGGCGTTCATGGGATTGGTTGTGTCGTCATAAATTTCAGGAATGTAGCCGTTGGCATAGGCAATGACAAAATAGATGCCCTTGGGCAAGTTGGAGATTTTGTACTCGCCGTTGTCGTTGCTGATGGCAAAAGTGTTGTACGCATTAAAGGGATTGCTCTGGCTGAAAGCCATGACCCATGCGCCGGCGATGGGGCCGTCGCCCTACTCCGTGACGACGCCGCTGATGGCGCCGTTTCCGGCTTGTGCTTCTTTCAGGGTGATGTCAATGCCGGATGTGGTTTCGCCGTCGGCCACCTCAACCATTTCGGCGTCCATGGGACTTTGGCCGTCGCCGTAAAACGCCGGCATATAACCCTCGGCCGCAGCCACGACAAAGTATTCTCCCGCATCGAGGTTCTCCAGCCTGTAGCTGCCGTCGGCGGCTGTTACGGCCGACTGGGTTGCCACTGTCGAGCCCAATACGGACCAGGCGTAAACAAGCGCGCCCTCGATCGGTCCGCCGTCGCCTTGCACCAACCCGTCAATGGCGCCCGTGCCGTCCACGTTGCCGAGGTGCAGCGCACCCTGGCCCGCATCGGCATGGCTGCTGTACCAGATATTCAGCGCCATTTGCATGTTCCGCTCAAATTGTATTTGCGAAGCGGAAGATGCAAAAAGGATGGGAGTCGTTAAAAGACTGACAAACAAGATGGCTGAAAGCCATTTGCTATACTTGTACTGCGATTTCATGATACCTCCTAAAAAAAATAATACCTCTGACTTACCCCTCTAGTGGGAATCGTTCGGGCCTTTGCAATTAGAGTACCAGTTTGTACGCTAAATTCTGCCATAGCTGCCATTTGTTCGTACAAATGGCCTGGAGATTGGGTGTATGTAAGTGTATTGTTATTAAGCGATTATGATGATGCGTCCGGAGTCGCCCCACCCTGCTTTTGCCGATAAAATGAACGTATCCGACCCTATCGAAGCTTTAGCCTTGAGATACGAATTTGTAACGCTGTAACCGCGATAAAATTGCGCATGGCGGTGAATATTTTGCGTACATTCATAACAAGCGGCGAGATCTAATATTCCCCATTTTATAAAAATAGTTGCCGGCAAATATAGACGGCGGCGAGCACGCCGACGGCGTCGGCGAACAAACCGGCGGGGACGGCAAAGCGCGTTTTTTTAATGCCGACGGCGCCAAAATAAACGGCGATCACATAAAAGGTCGTCTCCGTGCAGCCATAGATGGTCGACCCGAGGGCGCCGATAAAGGAATCCGGCCCGTGCGTCTTCAGCAGTTCCGTAATGATGCCCAATGTGCCGCTGCCGGAGAGAGGCCGCATGAGCGCCGCCGGTAAAATTTCCGCCGGCATGCCGATCAGGTTTGTCGCCGGAGAGATGAGCGTGGTGAGGAATTCCATGGCCCCCGAAGCGCGGAACATGGCGATGGCCGCCAGAATGGCCACTAAAAAGGGGATGATGCGCACGGCGACGTCAAAGCCTTCTTTCGCCCCCTGGACGAACACCTCGTAGACTTTGACTTTCTTAAAGGCAGCCGCCACGGGAATGACCAGAAGAAGAAAAGGAATGGTCCAGGTCGAGATGAATGCAATGAATGATTTGAAAGAGAACGGCATAAAGAAGGACAACCGGGAAAAGATGTTCAGTGTGACGCCGGCATAAACGGCGGCGATGA
>JAJRST010000595.1 GCA_024278645.1 bacterium
AGTGCTGCGGATTTGGCGGCGCCTTTTCGGTAAAAATGGCCGATCTCAGCGGCGCCATGACCGCGGAAAAAGCCTACAACATCGCCGCCGCCTGCGTGGACTATCTCATTGGCGCCGACAGCGCCTGCCTGATGAATATTGAGTCGCGAATGAAGCGGGTGGGGCTTGATATCAAGGTCTATCACATCGTTCAGGTGCTGGCCATCGACAGTCAGTTGCGGAGAACTGACCGCTGAAGCCCATGCCGGAGCAGTTCCCGACACGAACCGAACACCACAGGGAGTTTGACACATGAGTTTGAAAACCAGCGACATCCCTTTAAAAGCGCGCATCAAGCAAAAGCTTGACGACTCGTTCATGCGCAAGGCCATTGGCGCCGCCCAGGATTTGATAAACCGAAAACGAGAAGATCGTTTCGCCGAACTCGGCCATTATGAACAGTGGCGCGACCTCGCTTCGGACATCCGGCAAAATGTGCTCGAAAATCTCGACTATTATTTGCACCAGTTTGTGCAAAACGCGGAAAAGGCCGGCGCCGTGGTCTACTTTGCCAGGGATGCCGCCCAAGCCAATGCCGTCGCTGAAAAGATATTCCTCAATAAAAAGGCGACAAAAGCGGTAAAGTCGAAATCCATGGTCACCGAGGAAATTGGCCTCAATGAAACTCTGGAAGCGCTTGGCGTGGAGATACTCGAGACCGACCTGGGAGAGTTTTTGCTGCAAGTAGACGACAAGGACAAGCCGTCGCATATTGTCGTCCCGGCGCTGCACAAAAGCCGCGATCGTATCCGCGAGGTGCTCGCCGACCAGGGCTACCAGGGCGAGGCCGACCCCGAAGCCATGACCCGTTTTGTGCGCAAGCGGCTGCGCCAGGCCTTTATGGCCGCGGACATTGGCGTCACCGGCTGCAACTTTGCCGTGGCCGACAGTGGAACCGTTGCTTTGATGACCAACGAAGGCAACGGCCGTTTCGTCTCCACCATTCCCAAAACCCAGGTGGTGTTTATGGGCATGGAACGTATCGTACCCTCTTTTCGAGAGCTGGACATTATGTTCAGCATGTTGGCGCGCAGCGCCGTCGGCTCGCGCACCTCCGTCTACATGTCGCTGCTCACCGGGCCCAGGGCCGACGGCGACGTCGACGGCCCCGAGGAGCTGTACATCATCATTGTCGACAATGGCCGCTCCGATGTGTTGGCGAGCCGTTTCCCCGATGTGCTCAAGTGCATCCGCTGCGGCACATGCATGCTCGAATGCCCGGCGTACCGCCACATCAGCGGGCACGGCTACGGCGCGCTCTACCCGGGACCGCTCGGCGCGGCCCTGACGCCGATCCTCGGCGGCTATGAGCAATTCAAGGACGTGGTAAAAATCTGCTCGCTGTGCGGCGCCTGCAATGATGTCTGCCCGGTAAAGATTCCGCTTTATGAAACGATTTACGAGCACCGGCGCATCATCGTTGAAGAGAAGAAAATGACCGGCAAACTGGAAGACTTTGTTTTCCGGCAATATGGCAATGTCATCGGCAATGCAAGGCTTTATAATATGGCGACCAAACTGGCGCACCTGGGCAACTATGCACCCAAAGTGGGGCCGCTTAAGGAGTGGTCCAAGGCCCGGGAATTGCCGACGCTGCAAAAGGAACGTTTCCGCGACTGGTACGCCGCGCGCAGCAAGAAAGGGGGCGGGAAATGACCACTCGTGAAGAATTCATTGGCGCTGTAACGAAAATTCTAGGCCGTCCCATGCCGACGGAACAACCGCAACTCCATTATCGCCATGCCGTGCATACGGACGTCATGAAAGAGGCCGGCGCGGATGAGCTGGCGGCGGCGTTTATCGAATACAGCAAGACCATCGGCGCCGAGGTCGTTGAAACGAGCAGGGGGGAGTTGGACAATGCACTGACGCGACTTGCCGATGAGCTCGCCAAAGAGGGCGGCATCGTCGTTGCGGACGACCCGCTGTTGAACGAGATAAAACTCGCCGAGACGTTGGCGCGGAAGCATCGGGTGCACACCTGGGATGTAAAGAGATCATGGCATGACAATATCGGCTTTGCCGAAAAGGCGGCCGTGGGCATAGCCGTGGCCAAAATGGCGCTGGCCGAATCCGCCACGGTGCTGCTGTTCAGCCACGGCGGCTGCGGCCGTTCGGTGACGCTGCTGCCGAAATCGACGATCTATATCGTCCCCAGGAGCGTCATCAAACCGCGCCTGACCCAGGCCATGGCCTTTGTGCGGGAACAGCGGCGTTCGTTGCCGTCGTCGATTAATTTCGTTTCCGGTCCCAGCGCCACGGCGGATATCGAGCTGGTGCGCGTTGTCGGCGTGCACGGCCCGGTGCGCGTGGCGCATGTGGTGGTCGGGGATATGTAAAAGGCGTCGCCTGCCTCTTCCTGTCTTAGAGTTTCGAATTGGCGAATTGATCACGTGCCAAAATAGCGATCGCCGAAATCGCCGAGACCGGGGACGATATACTTCATCTCGTTCAGATGATCGTCCACGGCGGCGGTGTAGATGA
>JAJRST010000072.1 GCA_024278645.1 bacterium
AAAGTGTTGCAATTAAAACTCTATTGAAAGGGAAATTATGGAACGCGACGTGTTGCTTGTGCTGGTGAGTATGCGAAAAAATGCGGCGACCACCGTGCAAAAGATTCTCACGGAATGGGGCTGCCTGATAAAAACGCGCCTGGGTCTGCACGATGGCGTATTGGAGAACTGCTCCGAGAGCGGTCTCATTTTTCTGGAGCTTGCCGGAGAGAAGGAAAAGCACACCGAACTGACGAGAAAACTGAATCTTGTAAACGGCGTTCAGGCCAAGCTCATAACGTTGAATGTCGATGAATAAAAAATGACGGGATGAATTGAATGAAAATTACCATAAACGGCGAGGAAATTTCGCAACAGGTCATAGAGCAGGAAATTCAAAATCAGCGGCGTCAGAACCCTCGTTTGAATGACGAGCAGTTAAAAAGCCTGGCGCAGCAAAGCATCATTGACTGGACGCTCATTCGCCAGCAGGCGGCAAAGACGATTGTCGGCGTCCCGGCGGCGCTTGTGGATAACGAGTATGCAAAGCTGCTCGAGCAGCATGGCGGCGAAGAAAAATTCATGCAAGGGTTTGATCTCGATAAAAAGGATGTACCCAAAGTAAAACAGGATCTGGAGATCAACATAAAAATCAACCAGTTTCTACACCGCCTGGCTTCGGACGTCCCCGAACCCAGCAAGGCCGAAATTGCTCATTATTACAAAAAACATGAGCAGGACTTTACCCTCCCCGAGCAAGTTCATGCGGCGCATATCGAGATGCGCCCCAACCCGGCCAACCCGCAAGTGGCCTATAACGAGATGAGGGAAATCCGCCAAAAGCTGCTGGACGGCGCCGACTTTGGTCAAATGGCCAACGACCACTCCTCGTGCCAGGATGAAGGCGGCGACCTGGGATGGTTTGCTCCCGGACACATGGTCGAGGCGTTTGATGCGATCGTTTTTTCGATGAACATCGGCGAGATATCGCCGGTTTTTATCACCGAGTTCGGATACCACATTGCCACGGTGTACGAGAAAAAGCCGGCGCAGCTAAAGCCGTTGGATGAGGTGCGCGATGAAATTGTCGAGCGCATAAAAACCGAAAAGGGCGACGAGCTCATCGGTAAATGGGTTGATGAGCAAAAGGAAAAAGCGGATATCAAGATCGAGGATGACTAGCAGAGACTCCGGCTAGTCTTTACGCCTGGGAGGCGGATGAATTTTGCAAAAAGAAATATTGTCCCCCCGCAATCCCTTTCATAGCGACTAGGAAACAATGGTCACGCTGGCGCTGGCGCCGATGCGGCTGGCCCCGGCTTTGATCATCGCCAAGGCAGCCTCGCGAGTGCGTATGCCGCCGGCGGCTTTTACGCCCATGCCCTCGCCGACGGTTCTGCGCATCAGCGAAACCGCATGGATCGTGGCGCCTGCTTTGTTGAATCCCGTTGAGGTTTTGACAAAGTGAGCGCCCGCCTCCTTGCCGAGCACGCAGCCGGCAATGATCTCATTCTCCTGCAAAAGACAGGTCTCCAGAATGACTTTGACATGCGCTTTTTTTGCGGCGTCCACTACCTGCAGAATGTCTTCGTAGACAAAAGTATAATCTTCATCCTTCAGGCGGCCGATGTTGAGAACCATGTCAATTTCCCGGGCGCCCAGCTCCACCAGCTCCTCCGCTTCGATGGCCTTGTTTTCCGATGTGTTGGCGCCGAGCGGAAAGCCGACCACGGCGCAGATGAGTACCTCCGAACCTTCCAACTGCTCCACGCACAGCGGAACCCAGCTCGGATTGACGCAGACCGATGCAAAGTGGAATTGTTTCGCCTCCTCGCACAATGCAATAATGTCCGCTCGCGTCGCCTCCGGTTTCAGATTTGTATGGTCGATAAAGGCGGCCAGCTTATCGCCGTCCAGGTCCGATACATCGATCTCCGGCGGCTGCGGCATTGATTCCAATCGGGCGATTTCTTTTTCGATCAGCTTTGAAAAATAATGCTTTGACATAGTCCCTCGCTATAAATTCGGCTCTCATGTTTGATAGTCGGCGATGTCTCTCATTCAGGAGACGACAACGCCTGATTGAACCTCAGGACAGCCCTTCTACTTCTCTCTTGAAATCATCGACCATTGCCTGCGCCTGCTCGCGCGTCGGCGCTTCGGCGATGATGCGAATGATCGGCTCGGTGTTGGAGGCGCGGATGTGCACCCAGGAGTTGCTGTACAAAATCTTCAGCCCGTCCAGCGTGTTAATGCTGTCGTCGACGTGTTTTTCGATGAGCCTGCCGACCAGGCCTTGGGCATCCGCGCCAAAGCCGAGCTCGATTTTATCCTTGACCATGCTGTATTGCGGAATCGACGCGTGCAGGGAGGAGAGCGTTTCGCCCGTTTCCGCCAGCAACTGCAGAATGAGCGCAATGCCCACCGGCGCATCGCGGCCAATGTGCAAGGCCGGATACATGACGCCGCCGTTGCCCTCGCCGGCCATTACCGCGCCGATTTGCTTGGCTTTGACGGCGACGTTGATTTCGCCCACTTTGGTGCGATGCACGCGCCCGCCCGCTTCTTTGGCGACGTCGTCGATGGCGCGCGT
>JAJRST010000596.1 GCA_024278645.1 bacterium
CAAATTTCCCCGTCAAAAGCAAGCATTTTCTCAAGCTGAAAAATAATCCGTCACAAGGCTCAAGACGCCGGGACGATAATAACAGGGCGCTTGATTATATATGCTTTACAATCCTCCTGTGTGCTGCATATCTCGGGATAAACTCATGATTAATTCAAGTTAATCAAGTTTCCTGTTGCAATTTTTTCAAATTATTTATATGTTTTCATACTATGAACATAATTGCTAATCATGGAGAACAGAATGGGAAATCTTTTAGAACTCACGGATGCGAATTTTGAACAAGAAGTATTAAAATCCGATATACCGGTATTAATCGACTTTTGGGCGGTGTGGTGCTGGCCGTGTAAAATGGTGGCGCCGGTCGTGGAAGAAATTGCCAACGAGAACCAGGGCAAGCTCAAAGTCGGCAAGCTGGATGTGGACAACAACCGCCAGACGGCGATGAACTATGGCATTCGCAGCATCCCGACTTTGATGCTGTTCAAGGATGGTGAAGTCGCCGAGGTCATCATTGGAGCGGCGCCCAAAGCGCAAATTCTGTCCAAAATATCAAAGCACTTGTAAACAGGAGTTATCGTATCCGCGCTGCTAATTTACGAGACTATAATACCATGGATTGATAACGGCGCCCGCCCCTGCATCTGAACGAGGGCGGGTTTTCTTTGTCATTGATAAAAAACGAGTAGACGAAATGAACGATCAACACAGCTACGCCGTAATAATGGCAGGAGGCATTGGCTCCCGCTTCTGGCCCAAGAGCCGCGCGAACAAGCCCAAACAATACCTGTCATTGGTTGAGGATGGGTCGCTCATTCAAAATACGGCGGCGCGTTTAAAAGGCCTTTTCCCGGATGATAAAATCTATATCGTCTCCACACGGGCGCAGCAACCATTGTTGCAGGAGCAATTGCCCTGGCTGCCGCCGGATCAAATCATTTTTGAACCGATGGGCCGCAACACCGCCCCGGCCATCGGGCTGTCGGCGATCCATCTTCTTCATAAAGACCCGGACGCCGTCATGGTCGTTCTGCCCGCCGACCACCGCATCACCAAAACAAACGTTTTTTTAAAAAAGCTGCAAATCGCCCTGGATGTTGTACAAAAAGAGAAAGAGGCCCTGGTCACCATCGGTATAAAACCAGGCTACGCGGCCACGGGCTACGGCTATATCGAAACCGGGGAGGCCTGGCAGCCGGATGTTTTTCAGGTGAAGCGATTTACGGAAAAGCCCGACCGGGAAAGAGCCGAGTCGTTCATTCGTCATGGCGGGTATTATTGGAACAGCGGCATCTTTGTCTGGCGCGCGGCGACGATCCTCAAGCACATCGAACAGTTCATGCCGGAATGGTATGACGGTTTGATGGAGATCAGGAACGCTATAGACGGCGATGACATTATGCAGGTTGCCGAGACGGTCTACCAACGTCTTCAGGGCCAATCCATCGACTATGGCGTTATGGAACATGCGTCCACTGTCTTTATGGTGCGGGGAGAATTCGGCTGGAGCGACCTGGGGTCGTGGGACGAAGTGTATAATAATTCGGAAAAAGATGAAAATAATAACGTTATTAAAGGACAACCCCTTTTAAAAAATGTAAAAAACTCTTATATTGAAACCAGCAATCGAACGGTATCAATAATCGGACTCGAGGACATTATTGTCGTCGACGAGCCGGATGCTTTACTCATTTGCAAGAGAGATCACTCACAGGATGTTCGATGGGTCGTAAGCGAACTGGATCAAAAACACAGCGAGAAAAACCGGTCATAGCCGGCATCGTCAACGAAGAGTTGATGCAAAACCTGCAAGACATTGCAAGCCAATTGGGAATCCAGGTGCGTCATGAAAAAGGGGACTTTCGCAGCGCCGGATGCCGCGTTGAAGAAAAAAAGCTCATCATTTTAAAAAAAACGGATGCTGCCGAGACTAAAATTTTGACATTGATGAGCGAACTCGCTAAACTCGATTTTGAAAAACTGGATATTCCTCCCGCCATTCACGATCGTTTACGGCTCATGCGCATACAAACTGTCGAGGAAAACTCTGTCGTTTAGGAGAAACTGCAATGCAAACTATTAATCTAAGCACCCATTTTAAAGAAGCGCTGTTCATACCGGAAATGAAAGCGACCTCCAAAGAGGAGGCCCTGGAAGAGCTGCTGGACCTGTTTGTCGAGGAAAAATACGTCAAGGATAAGCATCTCGTGCTCGACATGCTGCACCAACGGGAGCGGCTGGGCAGTACGGCGCTGGGCAAGGGCGTTGCGGTGCCGCATGGCCGCACCATTGCCACCGGCGATGTGATCATCGCCTTTGGGCGTTCGACGACCGGCGTCGATTTCGGCGCCGATGACGGCGCCCCGGTGACGCTCTTCTTCATGGTTATTGCCCCGCCAAACGACGAAGGCAATATATACCTGCCTGTCTTGGGCTCGCTGGTGACAATTTTAAAAGACGCAAAAAAGAGAAAAAAATTGAACAGCATACAGACGTTTGATGAATTCATCGCTGTTATTAATGGAGAATAATGATGGGCAACAAAGATTTAGAGCTGCTGATATCATTGCAGGATATTGACCTGATGATTGAAGAGGCGGAAGAAGTTGAAAAACTGGGGTTCTCGATCACCGGCTGTAGCGAGTTAAAGATCGCCCGTGAAGAGCTGGCCGAAAAAATCAACAAACCACTGCTGTATCGCTACGAACGGCTGCGCGGTAAATTGAAAAGAGCCATTGTTCCCGTCAAAAACGATATCTGCCTGGGATGTTTTTTACGGCAACCGACCTCTGTCTGCGCACAGGGCCGCGAAGGGCTTGATTTATTTACATGCGAAAACTGCGGCCGAATGCTTTACTGGCTGGATTAGTAAACAACGGCCGCTCATTGCAAGCGGCCATTCGCTAAATGACGCCTAGTTTTTTGCCAACTTTTTCAAAAGTGTCCAACACGATATCCAACTCTTCATCCGAGTGCGTCGCCATATAGCTCGTCCGCAACAGGGCGCCGTCGGGCGGCACCGCGGGGCTGACCACCGGGTTGCACACCACGCCGTTGTCATACAACATTCTCCAGAATCCAAAGGCTTTTTCATCCTCTCCGATAATGATGGGGATGATTGGCGATTCGGTTTCGCCTGTGTTAAACCCCAGCTCTGTATACCCCTTTTTCATTTTTTCGGCGTTATTGTGCAGTTTTTCCAGACGCTCCGGCTCTTTTTGCAGAATATCCAGACAGGCGATGACCGTGGCCACGGCGGCCGGCGGCGGACTGGCGGAAAAAATGAGCGCCCGGGCGTTGTGCTTTATGTGGTGAATGACTCTCTCCTCGCCGGCGATAAAGCCGCCAAGCGAAGCGAAAGACTTGCTGAACGTCCCCATGATCAGATCCACCTTGTCGGTCAGGCCAAAGTGTTCCGCCGTACCCGCTCCGGTGGCGCCAAGCACGCCGACGGAATGCGCATCATCGACCATGACGCGCGCGCCATATTTTTCGGCGACTCGCACCAAGCCGGGAAGATCCACAATGTCGCCGCCCATGCTGAAGACGCCGTCGGTTACAATGAGCGTGCCGCCGGAAACGCCGTTTCTTGACAGAACCTGCTCCAGATCTTCCATGTCATTATGTTTGTATTTCAGGGAACGACCAAAGGCCAACCGCGTGCCGTCGACGATGCTGGCGTGGTTTTCCGCGTCGCCGACGACCAGATCCTTGCGACCGACAAGCGTGGCAATCGTTCCCTGGTTGGTTTGAAAGCCGGTGGAAAAAACCAGCGCCGCCTCCATGCCGACAAAATCGGCCAGGCGCTCTTCCAGCTCTTCATGCAGCGTCAATGTTCCATTGAGAAAGCGCGATCCGGTGCAGCCGGTGCCGAATTTGTCGATGGCATCCTTGGCCGCTTGTATGACGCGCTCGTCCTGCGTCAGCCCCAGGTAATTGTTGGAACCGATCATAATCTTTTTTTGGCCGCCAATAACAACGGTGCTGTTCGCTCCCGATTCGATAGGTATAAAGTAAGGGTACCATCCTTCGTCAATTGCTTGTTGTGCACGTGCACTTTTTCCTTGTGAGCACTTTTCAAATAGGTCAACCAATTTTAATCTCCCAGTCGATTATACATTCGCTTTTGTAAAGGATGAATAAGGTTTGGATCAAACGGAACTTTTATTGAGGAGGACGTTCGCCGTCACAAATGATGATTATTGCTTAAATTAAATATACTGAATAGGATTCTTTTAGTCAAGCGCAAACTGGCTTAAAGTATTGTCTTTCAATCGCAAAAACGCTATATTTTACCGTAAAAAAAAGGAGAGTTTATGCGGGCTTGTGTGACCGGCGGCAACGGCTTTATCGGTTCTTTTCTGGTTGAAAAACTTTTACAGGAAAACTGGAGCGTTCGCTGTCTCGTACGCAGGACAAGCAATCTGCGCTGGCTGAATGGTCTTGATATTGAATTGCATTATGGCGATCTGCACGATCTCCCTTCCCTGGAAAAAGCAGTGCGGGATATGGATGTCGTCTTTCATCTCGGCGGCGTCACAAAAGCGATGACCGAAGAAGATTATATAAAAGGGAATTTCAGCGCCACCTTGAATGTCGTCAACGCCTGTCAAAAAAGCGGCGCTGCGAAACAAAAGCTGATCTATGTTTCAAGCCAGGCGGCCGGCGGGCCAAGCAAACATGGGGAGCCGCTTACGGAAGAACAAGCGATTCACCCCATCTCCGCCTATGGACGCTCAAAACGGATGGCCGAGGAGGCGGTGTTGCAATATTCGCAAACGCGCCCGGCGACGATCATCAGGCCGCCCTCGGTCTACGGCCCCAGGGATGAAGACTTTTTCGTGCTTTTTAAAAATGTGAAAAAAGGCATAATCCCAGTGCCGGGAGACGGCAGGCAACAGGTGAGCATCGTTTACATTTCCGATCTCATCGACGGCATCTACCTGGCGACTGTGAACGAAAAAGCCGACGGCGAGATTTTTTTTATAAGCGACGACCGGGCCGTCTCCTTTGCACAGCTCGGTCAAATCATATCGACCGCCTTGCATAAAAAAGCAATCCCGCTGCACATCCCGCTTTGGCTTGTTCAGGGCTTGGCATTTCTATCCGTCGGTGTGTCAAAAATCACCGGCAAGCCGCCGCTGCTCAACGGGGATAAGGTGCTGGAGATGCGGCAGCCCGGTTGGGTATGCAGCAATGAGAAAGCGAAAAAGTTGCTCGGCTTTCAGCCCGGGGTTGAGGTCGAGGAGGGCATGGCGGCTACGGCAGAGTGGTATAAAAAAAACGGCTGGCTATAGCTTCAGCTCTATGCGCATCGTCGTCCCTTCGCCGGCGCGGGATTCTTTGACGTACAAACGCCCATGATGATACTCTTCAATAATTCGTTTGGCAAGGTTCAGGCCCAGGCCCCAGCCGCGTTTTTTGGTCGAGTAGCCCGGCTTGAAAATATCCCGCTTGCGTTTTGCCGTAATGCCGACGCCGTCGTCGCGTATATCAACAAACACTCGTTTGCCATCGATAACACCGGCGGATATTTCAATCTCCCCATTTTTTTGCTTCATGGCGTCTATGGAGTTTTTCACCAGGTTTTCCAGCACCCACTCAAAAAGGTCCCGGTTCACGGCCACCGGCGGTATGTCGCGGTAGTTCTGTTTAATCCTGATCTCCTTGCCGGACTGCGGCAGGCGCCGGCGAAAATATTTGACGATATCATCGAATATGGGACGCAGATCCTGCACTTCCAAAGCAGCCTGCGATCCGATTTGAGAAAACCGCGCCGCCACTTTTTCCAAACGGCTCACATCCATCTGCATATCGCGGGCCACGGTGCGCAGGTCGTGGTCGTCCAGTTCGCCCGA
>JAJRST010000597.1 GCA_024278645.1 bacterium
CGCGTGCTGTCCCATATCTGTCCATACATCTCTTCCGGGATGTGGCCGTTCTTGTATTTGTCATAGCGAATCTGCACCTTCATCTGTCTCGGATTGTTCGGATCGGTCACATTCCACGTTGTAAAATTAATTGGATAAGTTGGAATGATCCATGACGGAGAAACAGTAGTATCGACGCCGACGTGATCCTCGACGCGAATCTCAAAGTCAAAGGGCAACACCAGACCGGGATTGACCAGTTCGATGCGCTCGACGCGTAAGTTCGACTTTGTGTTGGTCAGCCATCTCTTCCATTCGGTGGTCTCGCGGCCATACTCGTTTTCCTTGATCACCCGAATGCCGCGGTTCTCATTGTTGCCTCCGGTGTAGCGCATTCGCCACCAAAAGTCAAAGTGCAGTCCTTCAAAAACACGTTTTTCCAATTCAGTAAAGACGTTCTTGACAAAGTCATAATTGTTGTCATATTGAAAATTGAACAGCGTGTCGCCGGTAGTCAGGTTCATACAGCGGATGCCAATAGTATTGCCCCACTGCTCCTCCAGCGTCCTCTCGTCCAGCCAGTGATCGTCGTTAAAAGTCAACTCGTACTCATGCCCGAGATTGACGTGTTCTTTGTTAAAGACATCAATATTCCATCGCCCGCCGCGGGCAAACCCGGCGACATGGTTTATTTTCAACGAATCGACAAAGGGATCGACATAGCCTGCGGCGGGTTCAACCGGTATACACACCGCTGTGTTGCGATCTCGATACACGACCTCGCCCAGGGGGTTGACGGTGATGCTGAAAGGCGACTCACTGGGCATGGCCTTCATGGGATAATCCTCGCTCACCAGCCCGCGTTCGTAAAAGTCCCAATCGTTGCCGGCGTCGATGGAGGTGACGGCGTAATAATAGGTGCGACCGTTGTCCACCAGCGTATCCAGGTAGGAGTGGCGCAAGCCGCTGTCCTTGCCCATGTCGTAATGCGCGCCAAGGTTTGGAAAAGGAACGGGATGCGGTCCCTTCAAACCATCCTGACGATCGTAAATGGCCAGGGGTTTGAACAGCAGCACGTTGCCAAAGGCGTCGGAGACCTTTTTGATATCCAAAAACTTGGGGTCCGTGCTTTTGTATACGCGATAGCCGTTAAAGTCCTCGCCGAAAAACGGATCCTTGGACGATTCGGCATCCGTATCCCAGTAAAGCTGCACACGCCTGTCGCCGACATTAGACACCAGCGTCGGTTGCAACGGCGGCGTGAGGAATCGATAGTTGGCATTGTAAATTCGCTGCATGGTCGCCTTGTTGCGAACGGCGTCGTCCTGGTCCTCGCCCATCACCAGGGCGATGGTGAATCGCTTCCACTCCATGGTGTCCAGCTTGACCGCACGAGCGCCAAAAGTAAAGCAAATATTTTCGTCGGACTCGACGACGTCTTCGCCTTCCCGCTCCAGGTAAAGATCCCAAAAGCCCCTGTCGTCCTTTAAATCCTTGCGGTACTCGTAAACATAAATGTGTTTCAGACCAGCCTGATCGGCTTCGTCGATGTCGGTGAGGTCAAAATTCGGCTCGCCGAGTTCCATCAAGCCGTTGGCCTCGGAGCCGTCCGGGTCCGGACCGGGCCAGCCGTTTTCATCCGGGCCGATGCCGTCGGTGCCGCGATCATTGTTGATCGGCTCGAAATCGAGTTTGTCGTTTTTATTGGCGTCCTCGCCTCTGTCGAGAGCGCCGTTGAGGTTTAAATCCTCGGTGTCCCATTTGCCGTTGCCTTCGGTGCCGTCCGCATCCGGCCCGGTATAGCCCTCATCGCCGGGGCCTTTTTTATCCAGGCCGATATCGGCAAAAGGCACCCAGTCATGATCGTTGTCGATGCCGTCTTCCATGGATTCATCGATCATGTCCGGGTTGATGACGCCGTTTTCATCCTTGGCGTCAAAATCGTCGTCAATACCATTATAGGCGACGCCGGGGCTTTCCAAAAAGGCGAAGGCAAAGGTGCCGATCTTTTTATAGGTGGAAAGCTGCTCCGGGAACTGATGCCATTGGTAAAGGATGTCGAAATCAAGACGGCCGCCGCCGCCCTCGTAATCATACTGCGCTTTAATAAAGCTTGCCGCGTTATAATCGCCGCGAACAATATTGGCGTCCGCCCACATGCCGGTGACCACTCTGTTCAACGTATAGTCGCTATAGTTTCGCACCCGGTAGACGGAGACCATCAGATCCTCGGCCAACGGATGGAACCACACATAGGTGCGGCTTTCCACCTCAACGCCGGCGCCGGCGATGCCGCCGTCTTTCCACCAGCGCGTGTCCGGCGTGCCGTCGGGCTTTTTAATCGGCCAGTAAAAACCCTCGCGATAATCGTTCCAGGCGTCATTTTCATGGTCGTCCATGCGATAAAGAGTTTCCTGATCGGCAATGGGGGCGGCTTTGAACTCGCCGTTCCAACGGCCCATGCGCAGTCCGGCGCGAATGGTTCTCGGCGGGCGCCCGGCATCCGGGCGGTCGTCGCCAATATAGGAGCCGCCGGGCCAGTACTTGGGCCAGGTCCTTTTATCCGTACTGATGGCCAGACTCTTGATGATATTCGGCGGCGGATCAAGAACCAGATCAAGCCGGCCATTGTGGTTGACATCCTCGGCGGGCGACAGCTCGCCGTCGCCGTCCGTATCCTCGTTGATGCCTTCAATAAAGCCATAGATGCCATCGTTGTAATAACCCGGAATCGGCGCCCACACCTGCTGGTGCGTTTTATCGGTCGAGGTTTGCGCCACGGAATGCACGCTGGTATGCGGCATGTAAGCGTCGCTGACGATTTTAATATCACTGCCGTCCCAGGTTTCCGGGACAACCTTTCCCCGGAACTGTTCCATATTTTTCACTTTGGCGCCAATGTAAAAAACAAAATAGGACCCATAAGTCAAGCCCTCGCTGCCTGGCCATTGCAGCCCTCGATTCGGAGAAAGGTTCGAGTCGGTGACAAGTCCAATATTCCAGACCGGGCAGTACACAAGGTTTCTATCGAAAACATTGCGCGCATAATAACGCGCCCAGTGCATGGGGTGGTTGTCCAGAACAGTGCCGGAGAGCGCCTGGGCGTGCAATGTTGTCGCCGTCAGTGAAAAAAGTAAGATTACAAGATAAACTTTTTTCATCGTTTTATCCTTCATTTATTGTGTGTGGAAATTATCTGCAAATGTCATCGCCGCTTTATGTGCCTAGCACAATTGTACGATCAATAATAGCCGCTTATACCGACGGTAAACCTGTTGACCGAGGCCAACACAGTCCAGTCGGACCACGAGTAATCGAATGTCAGCACAGCAGCGCCGAGAACTTTGTAGCGCAAACCGGCGCCCAGCGTCAAACCATCGGCCGCGTAATCGGCAAAAAGCGATCTATAGCCGGCGCGGAGATAGCCAACGTCGAATAACTTGGCTTCCATACCCACGTCGACAGTTTCCACATTATTGCTCGGATGGTTCAAGGTTGCTGCAAACAGCAGGGAATTCTTTTTCGACATCATCCATTCGTAGGCCATGCCAAAGCGGAACAGCATCGGCAGGGGGTATTTTTCGGTCGCCCACTGAATGGCGAGGTTGTCGTTGTTGAAATAGGTATCCCGTCGGCCATCCACATCGGCCACCCTGGTCAGGTCGCGTCCGGACAATCCTAATTCGGGGCCGAGGTTGCTGATTGTACCGCCGAGCTTGAAACCTTTCAACGGCGTTTCAAAAAGTATGGAGAGATCAATGCCGACGGTCGCGCCCTTTACATGCCAAATTGTTTGCTGAAAATATTTGGCGCCAAGGCCGACGGAGACGCGATCGGTGATGGCCAGGGCCCAGTAGAGGCCGGCGACAAAGTCGTTGGCGCTGTAAATCTCGCCGGTGCCTTCCGGACGAAATACCGTGCGAACCGGATTCGTTCCATAATCCAGCAAGGCAAGATGAAGGCCGAGCGCGGAGCTGGCGATGGGGATCGGCACCACCAAATCAACGGTATTAAATTTGGTATCGACGAACCAATCCGTTTTGGTCACCTGCACGCTAATGCTGCGAATATTAGTGATGCCGGCAGGATTCCAATACAAGGCGGACGGGTCGTCGGCGATGGCGACAAAAGCGCCGCCAAGCGCCTCGGCGCGGGCGCCGACGCCAATTTCCAGCATGGCGCCCGCCGATGTCCCTCGCCGACTCACATCGGTGTCATAGGCCAACTCCGAGGGGTTGACCTGGGCATTGGCGTCAAACGTGAAGAGACAAAGCGCCAACGCCATGCAAATAGTTGCACAAAAGCTTTTTATTTCTTTCAATCTCATGTGTCAATCACCTTTGTTGTTATAATCCAACAGACAAACCAAATTGAATTAAACGTGGACGCGAATAATGCGTCGGGTTGTAATCGGCCTCATCACGAGTAAAAGCGCCCACCTGCTCCAGACGATAGTATCGTTTGGCGGCGATTTCCGGGAGATAGGCTCTCGGGCCGGCATGACCGGTAATGGGGTCAACGTACAATTCATTGAGATGGTTGAAAAGGTTGAATACATTCAGGAACACGCCCAGCCTTACGCCGCCAAAGCGAAAGTTTTTATTCACTTTGACATCGACATTCCAGGTTAACGGCTTTCGGCCTGCGTTATTCCACCAGCCGCCGGGAATTTCAATATTGGGATCAAGCGTCGCCGGCGTATAGGGCAAGCCGGAGCCGAGCTGGCCGATGAGGCTGAGGTACCAGTCCGGACGCGGTCGGATGCCGATTGTGGCATTCAAAGAGTGGGTCTGATCCCAACCGAGATAATCGATGCGTCGCGTCGCCAGGGTGTAAGCGCCGCGGCCCTTGCCCGACAGAATGGCGATGTCGCGAATAGCCTCGGCGCTGGAAGCGGTGCCCTTGGCCACCATGTAGGTATAATCGATATTGGTCGACAGCTTCCCGGCCGGATCGACGTAATTGAACGCCAGGGTGATTCCCGTAGAGCTGCCGTACTCTTTATTGACATAGCGATAAAAGGTTGTCGCATCGCTCAAGGTCAATATCTCGATGCCCAGCAGATCGCGGATGTCTTTGTAAAAAACGGTCAACTCCATGGCCAGACCGCTCGCCAATTCCTGCTGCAATCCTATTTCGTATTGAACCGTTTGTTCGGGTTTAAGATTTGGGTTGCCGATGCGCGACCCCATTATGCTGAACTTGTTATAGTGCGGCAATACCGGGTTTTGATACATTTTCTCAAAACTGGGCGCCTGAAAAAAGTGGCAGTAGGACATGCGCATGGCGCCTTTTTCGGAAATTGGGAATGACAAGCCAAACCTGGGGCTGAATTTGTACTTGGGTTTTGCATCCACATAAAAGGTGTCGGCGCCGACGACTTCCGGATAGACGCCGGCATAATCCGGCGCATAGCGGTCGTTCGGATCAAGATAGTCGAAACGCACGCCGGCATTGACAATAATCTCGCCCATATTCAATTTCGTTTGCGCAAAAGCAGCGCCTTCGACAGGCTTTCGATTATAGTCGACGTAGAATTGATGGTCGTCCGTGCTGTCCGGGTTGGTTTCGCGCAATCTTATGGTGCCATACTCATATTCCCTGGTTCGGTCGCGAAAGTATTCATACGGCAATTCAAGGCCGCGGATCTCGTTGCGCGAGTAAGGGAACTGCTGGATCTCGTACCCCTGCATGGGGCGCAGCGGAGCGTTCTTGTAATTCAGATCATGTTTTTTATATTCAAAGCCGGTTTTCACTTCCATGACTTTGTTGATCTGCCAGGTGAGATCGCCGTTTATCAAATACAGTTTTCTGTCATTCCAACGTCGGTCCCAACTGTAAATACCGCCATAATCGTAGCCGGTAATTTTCCCGGGGTCCCAGGCGTTAACGGAAGCCGATTGATACCGTGGGTCGTTGGCATCCTCGTACGTATAAGAGCGCCAATGGTTGTTCTGGCTTGAAAAGCGAAGGTTGTAAAAGACATATTCGGACGGCGCATGAGTCAACACCAGCATGTGCGTCAACCCTCGGTTATACCAATAGGGCAAGGCGTCGGGAACAAAACGCCAGGAGTGCGAATAGGATTTGCCTTGTGCGTTGTTGGTAAAAAGGTTATAGGACAGAGTGAGCGCGGGTATCGGCTCGTACACGAGTTTTGTATTGATGCTGTAGCTTTTGTTCCAGTTAATGGGAACAACCTCGCCATCGCCGGTATGCAAGGAATCGGGGATTGGAATAACCAAAGGATCGCGAGGATCATACGTCGCCCAATACCATTCACGAAACACTTCTATCTCCCATACATCGTTGGGCATGAAGCGTCTTTGCCCGTGCAGGTAGCCCTGGTCATCAACGACGCGGCCATTGATGAAAAAGCCAAGTTTGCCCAGCTTTTTGGGAAACGGGATCGGCCCGGAAACGGAAAATTTATATTCCTGCCAGCCGACGGGGTCAAACTTGTCCAGCCCAATGTACATCGGCTGATTTGGGGCATAGTAGCCGCCGCTCATGGCATCCAGTGTGAATTTAATTTGGCGCTCCGGCACCTTGGTCACCACGTTGACAATACCCGACTGTGCAGACCCGTATTCGGCGTTGAAGGTACCGGTGATGACCTGGAGCTCCTTGACCATGTTATTTTCCACAGCCACGTTGGAGCCGCCGCCCTGGCTGAACGAGTTGCTCACCGGCACGCCGTCGATCATATAGGCGACTTCGCGCGAACGACCGCCGCGAAAATGCAGCCCGCCGCCGGCATCCCTGATGACGCCCGCCTGCAATTGAATGACCTGGGAAAGCGTCTGCACGGGCATATTTTCTATTTCCTCCTGCCCGACGTAGGATGCTGTATTCGTCCGGTCAAACTCGATCACTTCCCGGCCGGCCACAACCGTCACTTCCTGACCCTCGATCACAGTCATGGCAAGACTGACTTCCAGAGTGCGGGTTCTGTCACTACAGACGCGAACATCCGTGACCGTGGTCGGGGTATAACCCATCATTTGGACGCGCAAGGAATAGACGCCCGGCGGTACATTCAAGATGAGGAATTTTCCGTCGGCGTCGGCTGCGGCGCCTCTGTCGGTTCCTTCGATGATGATATTTGCACCGGGCAACGGATCGCCGGTAT
The DNA here is from genome assembly GCA_024278645.1 of bacterium. Taxonomy (GTDB): domain Bacteria; phylum Zhuqueibacterota; class Zhuqueibacteria; order Residuimicrobiales; family Krinioviventaceae; genus JAJRST01. Next base: position 7,112 of record JAJRST010000597.1, read on the forward strand.
CGCTATCTTTAATAACGCCGGCGATCTTACCGGTCACACCGGCATATCCGGGCGCCGCAATCATCACTGCCAACAGGAACACAAGAGTTAAGCTAAGAACTGGTTTTGTAGCACTCATATATAAGCTCCTGCTCCTTTCGAGTTGTCTTTTAGGGTTAATTAATGAATTCTATATTTGTCTAAAGTATTAACCATTGGAAAAAACATTTCCTTCGACCACTTCCGAGGGAAGCGGGGCTGTGGAACTTCGAATATGCATCATTGTTTTTACGACGATCCGGGAGAGCGGCAGGCTCTCGGCGGCATTTAAATTATCGAGCAGGAGCCGGAAAGCACGGCTGCCCATCTGCTGCAACGGGTGCGAAATCGTCGAAAGAGGACAAACCAGATAGGGCTAAACGATACTATCGGTAAAACCGATGATGGAGATGTCATCGGGGATGGTCAGACCTTTTTCAACAAAGGCTTTCAACGCACCAAATGTGATGCGGTTCCCGGCGATAAGCAACGCCGTAGGCGGGTGAGCAAGGGACAACATTTTCAGCGTTTCGGAATATCCTTCCTCGAAGGTAAATCCTCCGGCGCTGACCAGGGCGTCATCCTTATCGAGGCCAAATAAATCCACAGCCTTTTGATAGCCTTGACGGCGTTTGCGTATCGTATAAATGGTGCTGCGTCCGCTCAAGAATCCGATTCGTTTGTGCCCGAGATCCTTTAAATACTCCATGGCCTCAAAGGCGGCGGCTTCATTATCGCTGACAACAGCGTTGGTTTCAAACTCGTCAAAGCAACGATCAACAAGCACAAACGGATAGTTTCTTTTTTTAAGGTCGACAAGATGTTCGTAACTATCCTGAACCGGTGCGATGATCAACCCGTCAATGCCGCGGCTGATCAAGTTGTGCACAAAATCAATCTCTTTTTCCTGGTCTTCGTTCGAAGCGCAGACGACGAGGGTGTATCCTGAGTCATAGCTTTCTTGCTCGATGCTCTTTGCAATCTCGGCAAAAAAAGGATTTGAAATATCCGGAATAATCAATCCAATGGTGTTGCTTTTGCCAAGCCGCAGCGCCCTGGCGCGTTGGTCCGGTTGGTAATCAAGAGATTTTGCGGCGGCAATGACTCGTTTTCGCGTCTCCTCGGTTATCGGAACATTTTCCACACTGCGCAAAACGCGCGAAACGGTCGAAGGATGAACCTTGGCCAGAGCAGCGACATCTTTAAGAGTTGCCATACTACCTTTCCAATACAATCGATTGCAGCAAATATTTAATTTTTTTGCATTAAAATGATTCTGTCTGAAAAAAGCATAAAAAACGTTGAATTGAATCGGATCACAGCAGCAAAGAACAGTGCGGCAATGAGGATAACTCTTTAGTCTTTGAATTTCAACATCTTACAAAATCATTCTTTATTGCCGAAAACAAGGCGCCTGTTGGTAAAGTCGACGGTTATGGGTAATATTCTGTATTGTTATGCAGCGTGGAACAATCGTTTGCATGGATATTTAATAAAATATTGTCAAAAGCGCAAGCTTTTTTTTCACAGACTCGCTGAATTTGTATTTATTTTCGCAAGGGATTGTTCTCGTTGCATAAAAAAAGCCCGGGACCCTTGCGGTCGCGGGCTGTTATTGCCACGGGCTTCTTCTAGCGAATAACCTTCACCCTGGTGTTGTCGCTCAACGTTTCATACCCCTTGACGATCAGGCGTTCATCCACGCTCAAACCTTGCACAACTTCCACCTCCATCGGGTTCTCCAGACCGGTTTCGATTCGTCGTTCGTCGGCGGCGCCGCGCTGCACCACGAACACACGCCTGGCGCCGCGCGACTGCACGATGATGTCCTTGGGGATGACAATGGCGCTGTCCTTGCGCGCCACAATGGTTTCGGCTTTGATGAACATGCCCGGCCGAAATTTCCACTCCGGATTGGCGATTTCTATGGACGCTTTAAACGTGCGCGTGTCCGCATCGATGGCCGGAGACGTTTGCGTGATCCGACCCCATAAGGTATCCTCCGGCATCGTATAGTTCAAGGCCCTCACCCTTTGCCCGACCCGGATGCGGCCGAGGTATTTTCCCGGGTAATTGACCTCCATGTACAGCTTTTCATAATTCATAACCTTGGCCATGAGGGCGTTGGTCTGCACCCGCGTCCCTTGAGTGTAATAGGGCAGATCGACGATGACGCCTTTGAACGGCGACTTTACTTTCAGCTTGGCGAGCTGCAGTTTGGCGTTTTCATAATTATACTGCGCGTCAATATAAGCTTGTTCGGCGTTTTTCAGTTCGCGAAGCGTCACCCCGCCTTTTTCATAGAGCGCTTTTTGCTTTTCCAGTTCGCTTTTCGAGATGTCGAGGTTGAGCTTTTGCGACGCTATTTTCGTGTTATTGACCAACTCGGGATTGTCCAGGTAGACGATGACGTCGGACGTGTCGACCATGTCGCCAAGAGTAAAAGGCTTGCCGGATTTATTTTTTCCCGGTCGATAATAGCCGTTGGTCTCCGCCGGCAGCTCCGCCTCTTTCATGGCCCGGGCCGTGCCCGTCGTGGTGATGAATTCCTCAATAGACCGCAGCTTGACCTCTTCGACCGACACCGGAACTGTAACGGATGCATCGAATTGCGATTCTCTGTCGCCGCACGCCAGAAAAATAACGAACAACATCAATATGTAAAAAATCTTTGTCACGTGGTGCTCCTGATATTTTATTTCTTCTTTTTCTCGCTGCGGTACAACCGCACCTGCACATTCTCAACAGTGACAAGACCGCCGTCAATGACCGGGTCGATGAGTTTGATAAAATCCTCGATCTTTTCAGGGACGTCGACGATTTCGATGATAATCGGCAAATCCTCCGACAGCCGCAAAATTTTCGCCGTATGGATGCGGCTGGCGCGGCCATAGCCCTCGATGCCCCGGCAAATAGTGACCCCGGCAAGCTGTCGCTCCCGCGCCTGGCGGATGATCCATTCGTACAACGGCTTGCCTTCATGCTTGTCCGACTCGCCGATAAATATGCGTAAAAGTTGTCCCTTTTTGGGCAGCGCCATGATCATTTCTCCTATATTGCTCTTGCGATGGCCATTCCAACAAATACGGCAAGCAAGCCGATGAAAAGATGCATGCCGATGTTCATCATCGCGACAAAATTCTCGCCGTCGCGAAAAAGGCTAAAGGATTCGTAGGCAAACGTCGAAAATGTCGTCAGGCTGCC
>JAJRST010000598.1 GCA_024278645.1 bacterium
AGATGCTCGGAAAAAGTCGGGCTTTCGATACTCTTTTGAAAAAACTTTGTTTTTGGCATAAGCAACGCCGACAGCCATATTGTGAAATCGTCCATGAGAATATGTATGTTCATGATTTCTGCTCCTCGCTTTGTGTTAATTATTTCATAAACAGCAATCCCAACCGAATGACAGAAAATGGTCAGTTCACTTTTCTCTACCCATTATCAAGCGCTGCCATCTATCCCGTCGATCGTTATTTTCACAGTTGGATATAACCAAAACCGTGCCGTTTTGTAACTTTAGGTAAAACAATGGTTGACAAAATCGCCTCCGAAAAGAATCACCATATATGATAATTTTATTTGACAAATATGGTAATTTTGACCATATTGCCCCCATAATGGAAACAGCCCACATCTGATGACAAGGACCCCCCCATGGATAAAAACCAATTTTTTCGACAGGCCACCTTGCATATCTGCGGCAATCTCGAAATCGAACGTGCGTTGTTTGCCGTCTTTCAGTTCCTGCGGCAGGAGATCCCGGTCGACCGCATGTCGCTCCAGTTATACGAGGAGCCTCTGAAAGCCGTGCGCACCGTGGCCGTGGCCGCGCCGGACGGCGCCAAAGAGGTGGACATTCTGACGCCGTTAACCAAGGAAGCGCAGCGCCAGATCGAGGAAAAAATCCGCCTCAAACAAGCGCAGCCGCATCTCGCCCTTGTCAACGAGCAAACGGACCGAGTTTACCAGGAGATGTTTCGCTTCCACGGCATCCGGGCCACCTCTTTTATCGTCATGCCGCTTAATGTAGGCGAAAGATACATCGGTTCGTTAACGTTCATCACGGAAAGCGACGAGGTGTTTTCGCAAAAGCACGTGGAGCTGGTGGCCTTGTTGAAGGAGCCGTTCGTCATCGCCCTGTCGAATACGCTCAGGTATCACGAGGTGGTCAAACTCAAAAACATGCTCAAGGACGACAACCGTTACCTGTTTCAGGAAATCCGACGTCTCGCCGGCGACGAGATCATCGGCGTCAATTTTGGCTTGCGGGAGGTGATGACCCGGGTTCGCCAGGTGGCGGCGCTGGACAGCCCGGTGCTGCTGCTTGGCGAAACGGGAACCGGAAAAGACGTGATCGCCAACGCCATCCATTACTCGTCATCCCGCAAGGATGGGCCGTTTGTAAAAGTCAATTGCGGCGCCATTCCCGAGTCGCTGATCGACAGCGAGCTGTTCGGCCACGAAAAGGGCGCCTTTACCGGGGCGGTGACGCAAAAGCGGGGTCGATTCGAACGGGCGGACAAAGGGACGATTTTTCTCGATGAAATCGGCGAATTGCCGCCGCAGGCGCAGGTGCGGCTGTTGCGCGTGCTGCAGGAGAAGGAGATCGAACGCGTGGGCGGCAGCAAGACGATCAAGCTGGACATCCGCTTCATCGCCGCCACCAATCGCAACCTGGAAGAGATGGTTAAAAACAATCAATTTCGGGAAGATTTATGGTTTCGCCTGAACGTCTTTCCCATCCACGTGCCGACGTTGCGCGAACGCCTGGAGGACATTCCGGCCCTGGTGCAGCATTTCATCAACCGGAAGGCCAAAGAGCTGAAGCTGCGACGCCTCCCTCCACTCGCCCCCGGCGCGCTGGATGTTTTAATGCAGTACGACTGGCCGGGAAACGTGCGCGAGCTTGAAAACATGGTCGAACGGGCTTTGATCCTGAATCCCGATGGGCCACTCACTTTTGAAGAAAAGTCGCAAACGGCCGGGCAAAGTCCGACAGATGCGGAAGAGACGGGGGAAACGCTCGACGCCGTGACCTCGCGCCACATCAGGCGGGTGCTGGCCATGACTCATGGCAAAATCAACGGCGCGGGCGGCGCGGCGGAGGTTCTCGGCGTCAATCCTAATACGCTGCGCAATCGCATGAAAAAGCTGGGGATAGCCTATGGCAGGGAGAGTAAAGGAGCGAGATAGCGAGAACGAATAACAATTCGCTCGTATGTCCGTCGTCTGATCAGACAAAAATATCCGCCGACGCCGACCCGGCGGACATTGTCGTTCTACGGCTTTTCGCCGGCCGCCAATCTTTGATTGATCTTTTCCAAAACCGGCGCCACATCGGCGACGCTGTCGACGACATAGTGCGCGCCGGCACGGCTCAGCTTGGCGTAAATTTTTTGCAACCGTTGCCGCCGTTCCTGCACGGACAGCGCCCGTACATCTTTTTCGCTCAGGCCCATTTCATTGCCGGTTTCGGCCACGGCGATCGTCCACATCCCGGCGTTCAATCCCTCTTCAATGTCCGGCACGGTGTCGCCGATCTTGACCACGGCCGGCATGGGATAGACGCCCAGGTTCATGGCGCCGACGAAACACATCCACGGGGCGGGCCGGCCGGCGGGAACGTCGGAGACACAGACGGCGGCGTCCGGTTCGTAGCCCTGTTTTCGCGCCTCGTCCAGGACGATATCGGTCATTTGCCGGGTGTAGCCGGTGGTGGCGCCGATTTTCAAACCCATTTTGCGCAACCTCTCGACGGTCTCCAACACGCCGGGAATGAGCCGCGAATGAGCGGCCAAGGTGTCCAGTTGGCGGGGGATGAAATCGTTGAACATCTCTTCCAGGTCCTCGTCGTTCGGCAGCCGACCATGCGCCTGCCGCCATTTTTGACGCACGCTGTCCAGGGCGAACAACTCGCGCAGGTGATCCTTTTTATGCTTGCCCATGGGGCCGCGCGCCTCGGCCAGGGTGATCGGCGCCTTCCACTGTTTGAAAACCTCCACAAATACCAGGGCCGGCGCCAAGCTGCCATAATCCACGGTGGTGCCGGCGAGATCGAAAATGACCGCTTTTAACGTGCCGGTGTACGAACGTTTAAATACAAATTCCATTTTATTGCTCCGTGATTTTTATGCCCATTTCATTGATAACATCCCGGACGGCGTTCAACAAGTCCAGAATATCGCTTTTGAAAATTCGCCCGCAGACGCCGATGCGAAAACAGTCGGCGTCGCTCACTTTGCCGGGGTAAATGACATAGCCCCGTGCGTTCAGCTTGTCATAAAAAACGCTGAAATCAAAACCGGGATGCTGCGGATAGTAAAAGGAGACGATGATGTGCCCCTGCTTGTCCGGCGGCAAATATTCCGTAAAGCCCATTTCGCGCATACCCCGCACCAGGGTTTGATGATTTTCCCGATAGCGCGCCGCGCGCGCGGCTATTCCGCCCTCCCGCTCCAGTTCCTCCAGCGCCTGCTTTAAGGCCAGGATGACATGAGTCGGCGGCGTGAAGCGAAACTGACCGGCGCGCTCGAAACCCTTGAGCTGATCCGTCAAATCCAGAACCAGGCTGCGCGCAAAGCCCTCGGCGGCAAGCAGCGCCGAACGACGGGCGATGACAAAAGCGACGCCCGGAACGCCCTCCAGGTTTTTGTTGGCCGTGCAGGCGAGCCAGTCGATGTTCAGCTCGGCCGCATTCATCTCAAAGGCGCCAAAACTGCTCATGGCGTCCACGAAATAGCTTTTGCCGTGCTTTTTCGCCAGGGCGCCGATTTCGGCAATGGGATTGACCAGGCCGGTGGTGGTCTCGTTGTGAATGACGGCGACATGAGTGATCGATTTATCGCGTTGCAGGTTCGCCTCTATTTCCCAGACGTCAGGGCGTTGGTTTTCCGGCCAACTGAGCACGGTGTACTCGATTTTCAAAACATCGAGGATGCGGGCGATGCGCTTGCCATAAGCGCCGTTTTCGATCACCAGCCATTTGCCCTGCGGCGGCGTGGCCGTTGACAGCACCGCCTCGACGGCAAAAGTGCCGCTTCCCTGCAACAGCACGGCCTCGTAGCCGCGATCGACGACGCCGGCAATATGCAACAGCTTCCGCCGGACAGATGCAATCGTGTGAACAAACTCGTCATCCCGGCTGCCGACGTCGCGCAGCAT
>JAJRST010000073.1 GCA_024278645.1 bacterium
CCGTCAATGGCGATAATTATCTTTTCTCTTTTGGACAGTTTTCTCTTTCCCGGGTATTCTGGCTTTATCCACTTTCATCAAATCCACGGCCTGGCGAAGTTGAATGACCTCCGTCATGGACAACAGCCGCCATTGTCCACGAGCCAAATTTTTGAGCTGCAACGGTCCAAAAGCAATTAGTTTCAGCGCTTTTACTTTATAGCCCAGCGCCTCGAACATACGCCGGATCTGGCGCTTGCGGCCTTCACGCATTTGCAGTTCCAGGCGGTCCTGAAAATCGCAATAGAATCTCGCCCGACATGGCGCCGTCTTGCCATCTTCAAGCTCGATGCCGGATGTCAGCGGCGCAAAATCCTCCTGCAAAAAGGGCCTGTCCAGTTTGACGCGGTATGTCTTGGCCACCTTGTATTTCGGATGCAGCAGCCTGTTGGCCAGGGCGCCGTCATTGGTCAGCAGCAACAGCCCTTCGCTGTTTCGATCCAGGCGTCCGACCGGGTAAACGCGTTCGCGCACGTGCACAATATCCATGACGTTTTTTCTGTCGTGCTCGTCCTTGACGGTGGTGATGACGCCCTTGGGTTTATTTAAAAGAATATAGACCTTTTTTATGCGCGGGCTCACCTGCTTTCCATCGACGCGGACAATATCCTTTTTTTCGTCGACGACGACGCCAAGCTCCTTGACGGTAATTCCGTTTATGGTGACGCGGCCGGCCAGGATAAAGGCTTCCGAGCCGCGTCGCGACGCGACCTCGCAGGCCGCCAAATATTTATTGAGCCGCATTTTCTGCCGTCTCCTTCATGTCCCCTTTCGGCTCCGGCGGGGCTGTTTCGGTCGAATCCCCGTCGGATGCGGAGTTTGCTTCATCGGACGCGTTGACGGCTGCGTTTTCATTACCGTCGGCGTCGCCCGGTTTTTGATTATTATCGGTCAAGGCTTTTTCAGTCAACAGAACTTCATCAGGCAAATCCTGAATGAGTCTGCCGCCCTCGCCTTCGGCGAGCAGTTCCTCCACCTCTTTCGGTCGCGGCAGGTCGGAGATGTCATTGATGCCAAAGTATTGCAAAAACTCCGGCGTCGTTTTGAAAAGCAAGGCCCGTCCAGGCCCGCTGTCCCTGCCGGAAATTGTGATCAGGCGCGCATCGAGCAGTTTTTTTATCACGCCCTCGGAACCGACGCCGCGAATGGCGGAAACCTCCACCCTGCTGATCGGTTGCTTAAAGGCAATGATGGCCAGCGTTTCCAGCGCCGCACGCGACAACCGCGATCGCGCCTTTTCCTCGAACATCTGTCCGACCCATTCGGCAAAAGCTGGCTTTGTCGTAAATTGATAGCCGCCGCTTACTTTTTTGAGCATTAATGCGCGCGGTTTATAGTCGTTGTCCAGGTCCTTCAACGCCGCCTCGATGTCGGTTGTTTTCACATCTTTCAGGATCGAGGACATTTGCTTCAGAGTGAGCGGCGTATCCGAAGCGAAAATGAGCGCTTCCAGCACGTATTTTATCTGTTGTTTATCCATTCACCCGCTTTATGATTATTTGTCCGAACGTCTCAGTTTGAATGGCCTTGATCTTTTGCTGTTTCATCAATTCCAAAATGGCGATAAAAGTGACAATCATCACTGTCCTGTCGTGCTTTTTATTAAAAAGCTGCGTAAACTCGATTTCGCCCTTTTTTTCAACTGCATTCATGACAAAGGCGACCTGCTCTTCAAGAGTGACATTGATTTCTTCCACCCAATGGACGCTCACCTTTTGCCGCGTTTCCACAATTTTTTTGAATGCCGCAACGAGATCAAAAAGGGTTACATTCGAGGTGTCAATAATTTTCGCGTCAAAATTTTTATGCTCAAACTTGAAATGGCCGCGAGGGAAGACAAGCTTTGCCTCTTTCTCTCGCTCCGCCAGCCCTATGGCAATATCCTTGAATCGTTTGTATTCGAGCAGGCGATACACTAGTTCCTGACGCGGGTCGTCTATTTCATCAACGTCTTCAATTTCCGGCTTGGGCAAAAGCATCTGCGCTTTTATTCGCATCAATGTCGCGGCCATGAGAATAAAATCGCTCGCCGCCTCAATGTCCAGGAGCTGGATAATTTCAATATATTCCAGGTATTGTTTGGTAATGTCGGCGACCGGAATGTCGTATACATCGACTTCACTCTTTTTGATGAGAAAAAGCAAAAGGTCTAACGGACCTTCAAATGCTTCGAGTTTGACTTTATAAGGCATCGAGCATTTTCTTTAAAAAAATGAAAACCGCTTAACAAAAGGAAGGCCGCGATTGCGCGGCCATTCCGAAAATTACTGTATTTTATTTTGCAGGTGCGGATTAGTTCATGAACAGATAAGGCTTCCACGCCTGTTCGCTCAAACCGATAAAATATTGCATAAAAAAGAGGTAGTTCGGCCGTTTCGGCTTTTTCAGCAACGGCATATCCGCCTCGTCGGGAGTCCGATTTCCCTTTTTGTTGTTGCATTTTACGCACGCGCTTACCAGGTTCTCCCATGTATCGTCGCCGCCGCGTGTTTTGGGCATAATATGGTCAATCGTAAGAGGCCCCTTACGCGTACCGCAATACTGACAGCGGTAGCTGTCGCGTCGAAACAGGTTCGCCCTGGTCAGTTCCACTCGCTTTTTCGGCACTTTGACATAGCACGTCAATCGAACCACGCTTGGCATGGGCAGCGCCACATACTGCGAACGGACCAGTTGGTCACGTTTTTCGATTATTTCGACCTTTTGCAGGACAAATAAAATTATGGCTTTTTTCGCGCTTACGACTGTGATAGGCTCATAATTTTGATTGAGCAAAAGGACCTTAGCGCTCATCATCACGGCTAAATTCCTCATGGCAAGCTATGCGCAAAACTGTAAGCCTAAATTTATACTAAAATTCAAAAGAAAGCAAGTTATTTCTCGATGACTTGCTCTCCAAGCGGCAGCTTTTCCGCCTCGTAAATAAGCATGATGGGGATATCGTCTTCGACGCGATATCGCAGCCCGACAAAATTTTCCGATTTCTTGCCGCATTCCGGACTCTGACACACGCCGGCATCGTCGACCGGCATCCCGCATTCGGGACAGTGACGATTCATGCAGGTCAACGTGTCGTTTGCAGCATCATAGTGCAAATCGCCCTTGCAGGACGGGCACGCCAATATATCCAATAATTCCTGACTGACCATGCAGCCCTCCGATTTCTTGCAAAAAACAGTTTATCCCTCTTTCCACTCGCCCATGGC
>JAJRST010000599.1 GCA_024278645.1 bacterium
ATCCATTAACATGATGGCGTTCAGGATGAACGGCGCCAGAAGAAATCCCCAAAAGATGCCTTCCGCCCCCATTTGAAATTTCAAAATCAGAAAAACGCCGATGAGAGGCTTGCTGACGACGTAAATGAGCCAATAAGTCGAATACTTCGACGGCTTTAGGCCCGCCCGGAATAAAACGACAAAAACTTCGAATACCGTTACAAAAATTGATGCCAGGATAGTGATGAGTAAAACTGAATATAGATCGCTTGAAATCCTGGGCCTGAAAATGAAAGTGACGATCAAATAAGCGCAAAGCGCAAAAAAAAGGCTGCTGGCAAGCGTAGCGATGAAAAGCGTGGAGGTGAAAAAGTGGGCCAGCTTTTGGCTGTAATATTTATAGTAAAACCTGATGGCTGACGAGGAGAGCCAGATGAGGCTGAATGCTTTAATAAGCCCGATCGTTGATAACGCAAGAGTATAATGCCCATATTGTTCATGCGTAAACAGAGAAGTGAGGACGCGAAGCAAAAGGATGCCGACGACCGCCGGGACAATCATCGAAGGCAGGTAAATCACCGAATCGTGGGCCATGCGCTTAAGGCGTTGATTTGTCGTCTCGGGAGAGGCCATGCTATTTTCTGATTCTTGCGAGTTCGCGCAAAAGGTTGGTGATTTTATTGTATTTCGCCGTATCCGTATTTTTGATGTATTCGAGATTGACGGAAATGTATATTGACAAGAAAGAAAAAAGCAAGCTGACAAAGCCGGCAAAAAGGACAATGTACGCTCTTTTGGGACTTGATTTTTTATCCGGTATGACAGCCGTATCGATGATTTGCAGGGATGGAGTATCTTTTGCCTCCTGAATTTTCGCCTGTTCGTAGAGAGGTACAATGAACTCCTGAATTTTTTCTTGAATCATAATTTCACGAAACAACCTGGCGTAATTCAATGCCGCATCGGGTATGTCTTCCGCCGTTATAAAGATGTCAGTTTTGCCGTCGTCCCTGTGCTGGATCAAGGCATTGTATTTTTTCTCTAAAGCCGCCAATTCATTTTTGGCGTTCAAAAGATCAGCGTGATCCGGCGACACGTTATAGCGCAATTGTTCAATTTCTATCTCCTTTAAGGTTATTTTCCCTTTCAATGCAGCAATGAAATCAATGGCGGCTGCCGTCTGTTCTTCTATGGCGATGACGCCATATTCTTTTTGAAACCTGTTAAAAGCTTCCTCGGCTTTCACCAACTCGGCCTTGTTCTCTTGAAGACGTTTTTCAATAAACTCTCTGTTGCTTTTTGCCTTTTCTGTTCGGAGTTTTTTATTCATTTGATCAAGTTGAGAAATGAAAAAGTTGGCCATATCATGCGAAAGTCTTTTTGCCTCGTTGTCTTTGGCGCCAAACGAGAAAGGTTCTGTTTTCGCCCGACATGAAACGACTATCATTCCCTCATCCGTCGGCGCCATCGAAACCATTTTCCATAGAGCTTTGCGGGTTTCAACCATTGTAGGCGTTTTATAAATTTCCATCAGGTTAAATTTATTAATGACAGAGTCGAACATGGTGCGGCTTTTAAGAATCGACATGAGCGTCGCGCCCTCTCCTGACAAGGTAGAGATGCCGCCAAACCCCCCAATGGAAGGCAAGTCAGAGAGCAAGGAAGAAATGCCCATTAAACCGGTTTCTTCGGTGGATGGCAGTATCGTAGTCGACGCTATGTATGTTTTGGGAACGCCCAAGCTAATAAAAACGGCAACAATGCAAATGAGAAAAAAGTGGAAAATGATTTTCCACTTGTACTGGGCGGCTTTAACCATATAATCATAAAGAGTGATTCTTTCTTGTGGCATCAGTTCACCTTGTTTTGAATGTTGCTTTAAAATTTAATCTTTATAGTAACGATTTTTATTGGAAAAAACAAAAACATTGTCTTGGGACTTTTAAATTTTGTCAGTTGCCGAGCTAAAGATATTGCAAATGGAAAGAGAATTGCGTACTTTTTATAATTAATTCTTTTCAAAGAGTTTAAAAATGATGCCAAGTATTTCCGTTGTCATAATCACCTACAAAAGACATGTTGAAGTTTTAGATGCCATTGCCAGCATTGCCGGTGATCCGAATTATGATGAAATTGTCGTCATTGATAATGACCCTTTATCTGATTTGGTCCACAAGTTGCCTAAAGATACGACCATTAAATATTTTTTACAGAAAGAAAATTCTGGCGTCGCCGGCGGCCGGAACGCAGGGATAAATTGCGCCACAGGGGACATCCTGGTTTTTTTGGATGACGACGCCATATTTTTCAGCGATAAAGTTCTGGCCATAACCCGCAAGTATTTTGAAAGAGATGCAAAACTCGCTTGTCTGGCCTATCGAATTGAGAATTATTATTCTCGTAAAATTGTTCCCATGGAATTTCCACATCCGGATACAAGGAAAGCGGATGCGGAAATGTATGGCAGCTATTTTCTGGGCGGCGCCTGCGCACTGAGGCGCTCGGCTTTGGAAAAGGTGGGCCTCTTTATGGACCTGCAGTATGGCGGCGAGGAGCTGGAGTTGTCGTTTCGATTGATAAAAGCGGGCTATCGACTTTTATACACACCCAAGGTGCTCGTTTTGCACAAGGCTTCCGGCGGCGGACGGTTTGACAGCGGGCGGTATATCTATCTTTCAGTGCGAAACAGAATGAAGCTGCTTTCGCGACATTTGCCGCTTCGCCATCTTTTGGTCAATATATCGTTATGGAATGTGGTGTGGTTTCTGCGCGCCGCCAAGTCGCGGGCGTTACAAAGCTATTTCATGGGTCTGAAAGCGGGATTGAGAGAAATGGCGGCGAATATTCGAGATGAACATCGTCAAGTATTAAACGAAGAAGCGATTAACTACATCAAGCGACACGGCGGCCGTCTGTGGTTTTAAGAGCACGCCTTTAGAGCTGGGAGCGAGAAGATATTATGTCTCAATCTACTGTAGCGACCATTTTCGGCACGCGTCCGGAGGCTATAAAAATGGCGCCGGTCATCCTGGAATTAAAAAAATCAGATCGGATAAAAATTATGGCGAAAACGGAAAGCGTACGGATAGAAATAAATATAATTGGAATATAGCAGCACGACTCCGATTCGGTTATATGAAAACCTTTGATGTTTTCATCAAGTTGATTAAATTGAAAATTATAGATATGCCTCGTAATTAAAATTGAATGAACTTTTAAATGCCTCTTGATTCTCTTACGGTTTCTGTCATCATCCCTTGTCGCAACGAGGGACGATTTATAAAAACAGTTTTACAGCGCCTGTTCGAGCAGGATTATTCAAAATCTTTTGAGATTATTGTAGTTGACGCGATGTCAACGGATGATACTGTCAGGCAAGTCGAGTCTTTTATCAAGGAGACAACTACAAAACGAATAAGAATAATTCCGAATGAAAAAATCATCATCCCGGCCGGGCTAAATCTGGGAATCGAAAAAGCTGTTGGGGAAATCATTGTACGGATGGATGGGCACGCGCTCCCTCAAAGAGATTATTTAAGAATAGCCGTTGACACTCTTGTCAGCAACAACTATGATGTCGTTGGGGGTATTTGTAAGACCAAGCCTGCCTGTGACAACTATGTAGCCAGGGGTGTCGCAATAGGCATCTCTCATATATTTGGCGTGGGCGATTCACGTTTTAGATTGGCAAATTCACATCAAAAAGCACGTCTTGTGGATACCGTCCCGTTTGGATGCTTTAAAAAGTCATTATGGAAACAACTGGGCGGCTTTGATGAAACGCTTTTAGCGAATGAAGATTATGATTTCAATTATCGCGTGCGGAAAAATGGAGGCTGCGTTTTTCTCAATCCGGAGTTAGTGACGGAATACTTTGCCCGTGCGACTTTGTCAGATCTCGCACAGCAATATTTTCGTTACGGCAAGTGGAAATTAAAAATGCTTTCAAAAGCGCCAAAATCTTTAAGGCTCCGTCATGTCATTCCGCCGGCTTTTCTCCTGGGGCTGTTGCTTAGTGGATTGGTGGGGCTTGCGTTGAATTTTTTCTTTGTTATTTTTCTGTTTTTACTCTCTGCCTATTTACTGGCAAATATAATTGCAGCAATCCATGCTTCATTGCGGGCAGGCTCAGTCGGTACTTTTCCGATGGTAATCATTGTGTTCATAATAATGCATTTTTCGTGGGGAGGAGGGTTGCTTTACTCTTTTTTTGATAATATTTTTAGTCAAGAGAATTAAAGCGATTCCATGCCAAAACCCATTGAAAAAATCCTGCTGCTCGGCGTCGACCTGCTCACCATCAACATGGCCTTTTTCGGTTTTTTGCGCTTGCGCAGCACGGCGCATTTGTTCGTTGAAAAGGATTTCAGCTTTCTTTTGGTCATC
>JAJRST010000600.1 GCA_024278645.1 bacterium
ATACGCGAAAACACGGCGCGCACGCTGGAATACGCCTATGACGATTTTACCATTTACCGCCTGGCGCGGGCGCTGCACCGGCCGCAGGAGGAGATCGATCTCTTTGCCAAACGTTGCCAGAACTATCGCAACGTCTTCGACCCCGAAACAAATTTGATGCGCGGGCGCAACAGCGACGGCTCTTTCCAGTCGCCGTTCAGTCCCTTCAAATGGGGCGACGCCTTTACCGAGGGCAACAGTTGGCATTACAGCTGGTCCGTATTCCACGACGTGCAGGGGCTCATCGATCTCATGGGCGGCCCGAAGACCTTTGTCGCCATGCTCGATTCCGTGTTCGCCATGCCGCCGATTTATGACGAAAGCTACTACGGCTTTGTCATTCATGAAATTCGCGAAATGCAGATCATGAACATGGGGCAGTACGCGCACGGAAATCAACCGATCCAGCATACGATCTATCTTTACAACTATGCCGGGCAGCCGTGGAAAACTCAATACTGGGTGCGCGAGGCCATGAACCGTCTGTATACGCCGCAGCCGGACGGCTATTGCGGCGACGAGGACAACGGCCAAACCTCGGCTTGGTACGTTTTTTCCGCCATGGGCTTTTACCCGGTCTGTCCCGGTACGGACGAGTACGTCCTCGGCGCGCCGCTGTTCAAGGAAGTTATCCTGAAACTCGAGAACGGCAAGACCATCTAGATTCACGCGCCGAACAACAGCGCCGAGAACCGCTACATGGCCGACGTACGTTTCAACGGCAAAGAGTACACAAAAAACTGGTTCTCACACCGCGAATTGATGCAGGGAGCGATCATCGACATCGACATAGCGGCGCAGCCGAACAAACAAAGAGGCGTGCGGACTGAGGATCCGCCCTACTCGTTCTCGGTTCGAAAATGATTCGTTGGCGTTGCCAAGCTGGAACTTGGCAACGAGATGAAACGAGATTATGTGAGCGAGCCTGGCAATGAGGCAAACGGCATTGTGGATATTGCCAAACCGGAGTTTGGAAACGAAACAACAAGTGGGAATGAGAGGTTGGCGGCAGGGCGGTTTATTAATCAAACAGTTTCTTTATCTTTTCCAGGTTTAAAAAATCATTCGGGAGGAATACTCTGATATTCACATTTTTATAATCTTGAATATTTCTAGTAATGATGATATCTACTCCATTGTTCACAGCGATAAAATATTGAACGCCATCCTCAAAATCGTTCATATTGGAATTTATGGACTCGCCAATTTCCTTATCTGTCAGGGGCAATATCGTCAATATGGATCTTAATTTTGAAATTGTTTTTAGAGCGACATCTTTATTTTTCGTGTGCTGAACGATATAATAACAATTGGCTAATATTAATGACGAAGTAAACCCTTCGAACAAGTTTTTTTCAACGAGTGAAAGAATTTTCTGTGAATGATAGAAAAAAGGCTTTCGTTCAAAAACAACATCCAGTATCACATCAGCATCAATAAATATTTTTTCTTTCATAAGAATTTCTTATTCAATGCTTCTTTTAACAGTTCTTCATCGGATTTTGATGTTTCTAGCTTGGCTATCCCCGAAAGCTCCCTTGTAATTGGAGGCAGATCTTCGATTTGCTTTTCAGGATCTGCGTCAAGCGATTTAAAGTAAAACTCGACCAACTTTGACAGGCTTATTTTATTTCTCTTTGCATAGACTTTTGCCGTCTCGATTATTTTATTATCCAATGTTAACGTTAATTTTGTCGTCATAGCATAATCCTCATGTTTAATGCACGTATCAATATAATTACTCAACACGTATTTTTCAAGATGTTTTTTACTCATGATAGCGGCAGCCAAGTTCCGGCTTGGCTTTGGAGATATGTTGTACAAATAGCACCGTGAGCGTTGCCAAGCCAGAGCTTGGCAACGGGATAATGTGAGCGAGCTTGGCTATGAGGCAAACAGCATCGTGGATGTTGCCAAACCGGGGCTTGGCAACGAAACAATAATTGTATATACAATATATTTGACAATCACACTTATTTTATATATATTTAAACCAATGCAATACGAGTGGGACGAAAAGAAGCGGCTCTCGCCAATTTTGTCCGGCACAAAATCGATTTTGCCGACGCCATAAATTTCGAATGGGACACGGCGCTTGAAACGCTTGACGACCGTTTTGATTACGGCGAAGAAAGATGGGTGGTGCTTGGTTTTATTGGCGACAGACTTTGTGTAATGGTATATACTTTTCGTCCTCCGAAAATACGAATAATCAGCTTGCGTAAAGCGAACAAACGGGAAATATTATTTTATGAAAAACACTCCTGAACATACCCCAAAAAATGATTGGGACGACGTCGAGTCGCCGCC
Organism: bacterium; assembly: GCA_024278645.1. Taxonomy (GTDB): domain Bacteria; phylum Zhuqueibacterota; class Zhuqueibacteria; order Residuimicrobiales; family Krinioviventaceae; genus JAJRST01. The sequence continues at coordinate 2,350 of JAJRST010000600.1, forward strand.
GCTATCCGACGAGTTGCTTTCCAGGATGAAGCCGGTGAAGGAAAGCCATCCCGACATTCCGAAACGAGTGCGTGGACCGCAAAAAAAGCCTCTGAAATCTCCAATCTCCATTCGACTCAGCCGCGAAGTTGTCGACTATTTCAAATCGCAGGGCAAGGGGTGGCAGACCAGGATTAATGATGTGCTTTATGATTATGTGAGAAATCAGAGCGAGGAAAGTGATCGCAATTCATAAGCATCAACAGCGGGCGGGCTGAACGGTTGAAATATTATACAAGCCGTCGATGTTAATGAAAGATGACGGCCAGGGGGCCTCTTCAATCTAACAATCTAACCAAGTGGGAGTGCATCATGGGACTCAAAAAAATATTGTTTGTGCTGTTCGCTGTTTTACTGGCGGCGCTGATGTCGTGCGACGGCGAGTTTCCTTTTCCGCCTCAGAACAAAGCTCAAATCATGATGACGCAGGCGTCGCCGGACGCGCCACCGGTGGATGTCTATGTGGACGATCTCATCGTCGCCAAGGATTTCGAATACCCCAACAGCACGCGCTATGTCACGCTCGATCCGGTGGAGCATAAAATCACCCTGCGCGTCGCCGGAGAGGAACAAATTGTACTCGAATCGACTATCGTTCTCGACGCCGACACGCATTACAGCTATTTTGCCTGCGATTCGCTGAGCAAGATTTCCGAGCTGCTGCTCGTCGATGACTTTGGCTCGCCGGAAGTCGACGAGGCCAGGCTGCGCTTTGTGCACCTGTCGCCAAACGCACCGGCGCTGGATGTCACCGACACCGACGGCGCGGTTCTTTTTTCCAATGTCTCTTTTCGCGGCGCCACGGATTTTACGGCGATAGAGGCCGGATTGGTGGATTTGCAAATCCGTTTGGCCGGAACGGATGAAATCGTGCTGGAATTGAATGACCTGACCCTGGCGCCGTACGCGGCCTTTACCATCTGGGC
>JAJRST010000601.1 GCA_024278645.1 bacterium
CCGTCGCCGTCGGAGAGCATACCTTAAACTGGCAGCCCGCCGTGGAAATGACGGCAGGCGTTTATTTCATACAGGTCAGGATTGATAATCAGCTTTACGCCAATCGCAAAATATGTTTCCTGAAATAGCGTATTTATCAATGCTTTCCAGGGAATGTTGTAGGAATTTTAGCCATTTATTTTTAATTTCCATACTACATTTTATTGGCCGTACTTGCTTTCGAGTCAAATGGTTTTGCCATAATCGTTTTGCCTTTATTCATTGGCTGGCCACTTTATTTCAAGGCTGACGAGGCGCCAACAAACGGAGTGAAAATGATGAAAAACATCCTACTTGTTCTCATAGCCGCCGTTTTTATTTTTGTCCTTCCCGCCTCGGCGCAAAGCCTCGGTCATCGACTGACGCTGCACGGAGGCTTTTCCATCCCCGTCGGCGATTACGCGAAAACGACCGATGAACCCAATGCCGGCTTTGCACAGTTGGGCTTTGGCGCCGGCGTCGAATATGACCTGCGCTTCGGCGAATCCGGCCTGAGCTGGTCCAGCGGTTTCACCTACCTCTCCAATGATTATCAAGCAGAATATTTCTCTCGAGGCGTGGATATTCTTTTGCAAGAGTCCGGCTCTTATTCCAATTTTGCCGTGCTCACCGGCGTGAAATACGAAAAACGTGTTGGCGACAACATGAGACTCTTTGCCGTCGCCCAGGGCGGCGCCGGCCTGGCCAGGGGACCCTACTTTAACGGCTTTTACGAACAGGAAAACCAGGACCTGCAATTCGTCGAGTTCCAGATGAGCAGCGATGTCGCCGCCGGCTATGTGTTGGGCGTCGGCATGATTGCCAATGAAACAACGACCGTTTTATTGCGCTACTTTAATCTCGGTTCGCCCGTTTTTTCCGGCCAGGCTTCCTACCAAATCGACGGCGTCGACCGAACCGCCGCCATCGAATGGACGCAGCCTGTTTCCGTTTTTTCCATCACCATTGGCTATGCGATTGATTTGGGTTATTAAAAGTCTTGCGAGTCATAATAATCAGGGACATTTTCCTGCATGTATTTCCAGCTTGGGCTGCGATGATTTTTCCACTTGAAGCGTAAGCGTGCTGCTTTGTATATTATGAATTATTAATGAGTTGATCAGTAATGACGCATCTCGCCAATATTTACCCTTGAATTTTATCTCTTTATTTATTATTATTGCAACAACAATCGCCCCTATAGCTCAGGTGGATAGAGCAGTGGTTTCCTAAACCGCGTGTCGCAGGTTCGAGTCCTGCTAGGGGTACAAAATACAAGTATGAACGACCAAGTTGGCCGCTAGAATGACTAGAGGCCTTTTTTGTCTGCAAAACGATCTCCGTTTTACAGTTTGGCAAACAATGGAAAATAAACGTTTGGGACGCCTTGGTTGATCTCGAAAACTAATTCGAGTCGCAATGGCTGAAAACTCCCATGCCTGTGGAGTCCGCCTTGAATAAATTAAGAACAATCATTGTCGACGATGCCAGGCTTGTTCGAGAAGAACTTGGGACATTATTAAGCGAATATCCGGAGATAGAGGTCATTGGCGAGGCGTCGGCAGTTGATCAAGCGGCCCGTTTAATCGAAGAGGCAAGGCCAGACGTCATTTTTCTGGATATTCAACTGCGTGGGGAGACAGGGTTTGACCTGCTGGAAAAAGCAGATATCTCTTCAAAAGTCATTTTCATCACCGCTTACGATCAATATGCCATCAGAGCTTTTGAAGTCAACGCTCTTGATTACTTGCTAAAGCCTATCAGAAAAGAGAGACTTGCTAAAGCGATTCAAAAATTATTGCCGAATGAAGAAATAAAGGCCGGGCCTCGGGGCAGGGTGCAATACGATGATGTCGTTTATATGATGATAAACAGCTCTTTAAAATTTATCAAGGTCGCCATGCTGAAATGTATTATGGCCGAGGGCAAGTACTCCTATATTGTTTATGGGGGGAGCAAGAAGGACATTGTCTCCAAAACGTTGCAAGAGTGGGAGGAAATCCTACCGGACAAGTATTTCGTTCGCATTCATCGCTCAACGATTGTTAATTTTGAATACGTGGAGAAAGTGAAAAAATGCAAAAACTACACCCACGAGGTTTACGTCAACGGCATTGACAAACCCTTTATTATGAGCCGGCGGTATGCCTTGAAATTAAAAAGAATGCTCAGCCTGTAACGGTGTGTTCGGAACTCTCTTTTGCATAAGCTAATTCTGTTCTATGCGTATGAAATTTCTTTTTACCGTTTTTTCCCTCGTAATTTATTTGGATATTGAGGTGAACCCACCCGTTTTCTTCAAAAAGTTTAAATGCGAATCGATCCTGAAACATAATTCCGAGTCGTTCCTTGATGTTTCTCAAAGAGGTGCCATGTACATTGTCTTTTTGAGGAGTGTCATTTGGGGGGCTGTTCAAACTTCCCGTATTGGAAACATGAATCGATAAAACTCCCTTCTCGAATATAGTTCTTATTCTGATTTTGAAATGCTCGGAGCTGGTCATCGCCCCGTGTTTTATGGCGTTTTCGACCAAGGGCTGCAAAAGAAAAGCCGGAACAACACATTCCCGGGCGCGGTCGTCCAGGTGATAGGATACGTTCAGGGAATCATGAAAGCAGATTTTCTGAATACAGATATAGTTTTGCGCCGCTTCAATTTCGTCATTCAACGAGGCTTCCACTTTGTTGAAATTTTGGAGTGCATACCGGAAAAACTCGGACAGCTCGGAAATCATTTGCCAGGCCTGTTCCTTGTCTATGAGAACCAGGGCGCGAATGGAGCTAAGCGTGTTGAGCAAAAAGTGAGGATTCATCTGGTTGCGCAACAATTTCAACTGCGTCAGGTGAGCCAAAGCCTTTGTTTTTAATAAATTTCGTTTCTGGGCTTGATAATTGACAAAGTGCCTGATGGTGAGAAGCACAAGAGAGAGCATGATCAGCTTGAACCACCATGTCGCCCAGAATGGCGGCGTAATTGTAATTTTTATGGAAGCCCCTTTTTCGTTCCAGAGACCGTCATGATTGGCGGCTTTTACCCTGAATGTATACTCCCCGGGATTCAAATTCGTGTAGGTGGCGTAGCGTCTTGTACCCACATCGTTCCAATCGGCGTCGAA
>JAJRST010000074.1 GCA_024278645.1 bacterium
CCGAACACGCCATTCATTTCGAAAAGTCGCTGTTTCATACCAGCGCCGCGTTTAACGTGATGGCCATCGGCGTCATGGGTATTCTGGCGGCATTGTATATTATTTTCTGGTAGCAGACTTTTGGCGCGCAACAAATCCAATAATGATTTGGATTCCATAATAAATCGTTGCGGACGAGTTCGCAGCGGCGGACGAGTGAAGCAATCTTTATAGGAAGAAACATATCCCGAGCGCGAGACCGCGTCGTCGCTCCGCTCCTCGCGGTGACTTGTTTTTTATTGAAAACCGCAATATTGTTAGGAAAGTGAAAAGTGGATCGAAAGCAGTTTATCAAAAAATTTGAACACCATTTTGCCGGAGAACCGCGCCTCTTTCGGGCGCCGGGGCGCGTCAATCTCATTGGCGAGCATACCGATTACAATGATGGTTTCGTCTTTCCCATGGCCATCGAATTTTACACCACCGTGGCGATTGTGCCGACGCGCGACCGCAAGCTTTATATTCGTTCGGAAAACATGGACGAGCTGATCGCCATCGATCTGGACGACAATGAAGAGCGACGCAACCATTGGAGCGATTACGTCTCCGGCATGGCCTGGGCGCTGGAAAAGGAGGGCTTTCGGCTGCCCGGCGCTTCGCTGTTGATCGAGAGCGAGGTGCCGGTCGGCGCCGGGCTCAGTTCCTCGGCGGCGCTGGAAATGGCCTCGGCCCTGGCGCTGTTGAGCACCGTGGGCGGCGAACTGGATTCGCAGCAACTGGCGCTGCTCGGGCAGAGGGCGGAAAACCAATTCGTCGGCATGAATTGCGGCATCATGGATCAGTTCATCTCTGTGCACGGCAAAAAGGATCATGCGTTGTTTCTGGATTGCCGCACCCTGGATTACGAGCTTGTGCCGCTGAAAGCGGATCGCGTGCGCATCGTCATCTGCAACACCATGGTGAAGCATGAGCTGGGCGCCTCGGAATACAACAAGCGCCGGGCGGAATGCGAAAAAGGCGTCGAACTGATGAGCGCCGATTATCCGGGCATCAAGGCGCTGCGCGACGTGACGCTGAAGCAGTTTGAAAAGGTGCAACACAAGCTGCCGGAAGTGGTGCGCAGACGCTGCCGTCATGTCATTACCGAAGACGAACGCACGCAGGCGTCCATTGCGGCCTTGAACGACGAGGACCTCGAGGAATTCGGACGCTTGATGAACGCATCGCACGACAGCCTGCGCGACGATTATGAGGTGAGCTGCAAGGAGCTTGATCTGATGGTGGACATTGCACGGTCGCAGCCCGGCGTGCTCGGCGCGCGCATGACCGGCGGCGGTTTTGGCGGCTGCACCGTCAACCTGATATGGGCGGACGCCGTGGATGATTTTGTCGAAGATGTGGCGCGGGAATACCGGGAAAGCATCGGGTTGCAACCGGCCATCTACATATCCGTTCCCTCCGATGGAGCGCATGAATGGATATGATTTTACAACTTTAAATGTGTTCCGCCACGACCCGCAGGCCAGGCCGCCGGCGAAGGACATGATGCCCACCGGAACGACCATGATCTCCGCTCGCGAGAGGCGTAAAGGGCTATGAATACCAGCGGCCCCCAGACGCCAAATCCAGGGATAAAGTTTTTAATATTCGTCGGCGTAAAGTCTTTGATGGACAGGGGTGTAAACTGAAAGACGGCGGCGATGGTCAACGCAATGGCGGCCAAAATGCCAAGTCTCTTTAAAGCGCCGCTCCAATTCCTGTTCTTGTTTTCCATGTTCTTTCCTTTTCAAGTTGTTGATCTTTTCATTTTTGTCGAACGCTTGGGAAATTCCTTGCATGGAAAAAGGGAGGATTTGTAGCTTTATGATTGCGCCGTCAGGGGAATAACTTTTGCATAACCGCGGGGGCCGCCGAGTTCGCTGAGAAGGTTATAAAAAACTCCTTTCGCTGAGCATTCCGGTAAAAACGGCGCCGAAATAGCGCCAAAAGTTAATGAAAGCAATAAACCTGATTATATAACGGCAGAGGCAATCAGGATTACGAGGATTCGTGCAGTTTCTTTTTCAGGCGCTCCTTGGTTTCCTGCGGCAGCGCAACATCCTCGGCCAGGGCGTCTATTTCCCCGCTGTATTTTTGCAGCATCCGGTGCAGGGCCATCAACTGCCGACGATATCGTTCGCACAGCACGCAGCCCAGGGTGTGGATGCGAATGGACAGGCGTTCCCGGAAGGCGAGCTTCCGATCGTAGGATTCCGAAATCCGGCGCGTAATGACGTCGCAGGAGGGCGTCATCATGGCCATCATTTTCATCAGCAGCATGTTTATTTTTTTCAACATCATTAATGTTCCGTTTCCAGCGAGCCAAACCAGTTCATCTCCAGGCATTTTCGCAATTGTCGCCGCGCCCGGTGCAGCATAACCCACAAGTTGGACGATGTAATGCCCAGTTCCTTACAAATATTGTTAGATTCCACGCCTTCCATTTCGCGCAGCGTAAACACGGCGGCTATCCTTTCCGGCAAATGGGCGATGCACTTGCGCAGAATCTGTAAAAATTCCTTTTGATGCAGCGCCTGTTCCGGGCGGTCGCCCCAATCCGCCGGCGCGTTGTCCAGCTTCCAAAAGCCGTTTTCCTCAAAATCCTCCGAGTCGTCCACGCCCGGCTCTTCAAAGTATTTGGTGCGACGGCTCTTTTTACGATAATGGTCGATGATCTTGTGTTTTAATATACTGACAAACCACGTTCTCTCGGAACTCTTGCCGTCAAAGTTGCCGTACGCCTTGAGGGCGGAAAGAAAGGTCTCCTGCACCAGGTCCTCGGCGACGGCTGTGTTGTTGACGCGAGACAATGCGTAGCGATATAAAAAGTCGGAGTAAAGGTCGACCCATTGCTCCGGATGTGGCGTGGGTTTTTCGGGCATGTGGGGTTCTGAATTTTGGCGTTTTCTCTTTTATGCTTAAATCAACACCGAAAGATACGCGCAAATTTCTTGCAAGGCAATGGTTTTTTTTGAAAAAGATGCCTTGACTCGTTTCCAGGGTTTAATGATTTTTTAACCGCGGAACGTGCAAAGAACGCAGAGACGCCCGGTTGTTGTTCAGAAAAGAAATATTTTTATTTATTTTAATCTATGCGACCTCCAGGCTCTCGGCCGTTAATCCCTTTGAACTGTAGAATAGTTCATAGTATTGCCCAAAATAGTTTTGTCTTTAGTGTCTTAGGAGTTGATTTTTAACCAAATTCGGGAAAAGTTGAATTTGACAATTGGATTTTGGGATTTGGGATTTGGAATTTCCGGCTTGTCCGGGTTAGGGCTTGTGCAGAGCTGAATAGTCGCCATTTTATGAATTAAATCGAGTCATCATTTTTTGAAAAATATTGCCGGAATACACTTGCAAAGGGCGGTTATTTTTCTTTAATTTCCGTTAATATGAAACGCCCCCTGATTATATTTTTTGTCCTGTTTGTTGTCTCGGCGTCTGCTTCTGGCGGAAAAACCGGCGGTCTCGTCGGTCGCGTGCTTGACGAGGACAACCTGCCCCTGCCGGGCGCCAATATTGTTCTGCCGGACCTGAATACCGGCGCCGCCGCCGACAAAAACGGAGAGTTCCGCCTGTCGCCGCTGCCCCCGGGAAAACACGCCGTCGTGGTTATGTTCATCGGCTTTCAA
>JAJRST010000602.1 GCA_024278645.1 bacterium
TCGCTTTGCGGGTTTCAGGAGTTTCTTTTTTAGCTGTCGTAAATAGGTGCGATTCAGAATGTCCGGGTAAGCGTCGCTGATCATACGGTTTGCTTTTCTGCCCAGTGGCGTGGCCATTATTTCGCCGCCTACGTTATGAATAAAATTCCATTTATTCAGCGTTTCGAGGACATATTCAAGCGTTTCCAGGAGACAGATATCCAGGTCGCCGAGGGCGTCGAACAGGCGGCCTTCGGTATAGTAAAAAGCCTTGTGCGCCGCTTCGTGCGTCAGTTTAAACTCCATCGTTTGCACGCGGGCGCCTTTGTCCGAGTCGTCAAAAACGGGCAGCGTCGGGCTATGCGTGGCATTAGGATAGAGCTGCAAGTAGCCGCGGCGGAGGACATGATTGTCTTCCGTTCGAAAGACATAGCGCTTTTTCGGGCCTCCGGATAAAAGAATCTGTTGATTTTCAAACGTCGCCTGCACCATTTGCGAGGCGAGCGTTCGGTTCCAGATGAGCGAGTATAGGTGGAACTGATCCTTGTTCAAATATTTCTTTACTTTTTGCGGCGGCTTTGAGAACAGGGCCGGACGGATGGCGCCGATCCCGGTCTCTTTTTGCTCGGTAAACACGGATGCCTTGTCGGGCAGGTATTCCGTGCCGTAATTGACAAGGATGGATTCGCGAATGGCCAGCAGGTCCTCCGCCGGCACAAACAGGGAATCGGAAACCGGAAAGGTGATCAACCCGGCGGGGGATTTTAAGCCAATGTCGCAGCCGGCATACAAGGATCGTGCGACGGCGAGCGTCTTTTTTGCATCAAAACCGAGATATTGTTCAGCCGCGGCAATGAGTTTTGTGGTATTGAACGGCGGCGGCGGCGATTTGACGATCTGTTTGCTGCGGACGCTGCTGACAGCAAAGTTTTGTTCTTTAAGGTCGATGAGCATCGCTTTTGCAATATGCTTGTTGCCGATTTGCACGGGTCGGCTGTTCACTTTGACCAGCAGGGCTTCAATGGGCCGGTCTTTGCATTGAAAAACGCCGCTTATGTTTATGCTGTTTTGATCGGCGTCGCGCTCCTCGCGGTCGACGCGACAAATCATGCCGAGGGCGAAAGCGGCGGCAAGACCGAAAACCGGCAGAGATGGGTTGTCGATTTGCAGTATATGACGCGCATGGGCGTCGAAAACCTTGTCCAGGGCGACGGCTTTTTCCAGGATGCCCGAATCGTCGAGGGCCCCGTTTTTTTGCTGCATGACGGAACGAAATGTTTTTGCCGAAACGGATGACAGACGAAGCCGTTGCGCCTTTTTCGTCGCCTGAAACATGTCCGTCAACACGGCGGCCACGGCGTCCCCGGTAAAGTCCGGGCATAAGGCAAACGACAGGTGCTCACTTTCCTCTGTCAACTGTTTGTAGGATTGCAATTTCAGGCTGGAGTTTTGCAAAAGTGTTGCAAGGTCGTTGCTGTACAGGCTTCTCAGGTATTCAGCGCTCCCCTCGCCAAAGATATCGCTTACGTTTACAAGTTTTGTCGAATCTTTAACGTATTTTTTCAAGACGTCAAAGTTTTGTGACGAGTCGACAAATATTATAGATTTTGCCATCAAGAACCGCTAGCTAACAGCACCAAAAGATCAAAATTAATGTGAATACTGGGTTGATGTAAATTGAAAATAGCCTTTCGCGGCGCTGTCTTCAAAATCCAGCACCACGGCGGCGATCAGGTCTTTCATGTCCTCGACCGTCATCTGCATCAGGCGCAGACTGACCGCCCGGTCGATGACCATTTCCATGCTGTCGTCGCTGAGGATGTTTTGATCGCGCAGGTGAAAAAGATAGCTATAGGCGTTGGGCGAGATGGTTGTTTTTTCAACTTCATTCAATGACCGCCACAGCGCCCTCGGGTAGCCGCCCCGCTGTTCGGTGGTGATGCGGTCCAGTTGCTCGCCATGATCCAGCAGCCACGACATGGCCGAATTTATTTCATCCTCGGTGAAGCCTTCATCTTCAAGAATATCGATAACGGTTTGCATGTCTATGTCGCCATCGCTGTTTTCGCGAATTTCATTTAATACAAAAGTTAAAACATCCAAAAATCTCTTGTCCATTCACAAGCACTCCATTTGTGTCGCACTAAAAAAAGCGTCGCCGCTAAATTCAATATAATACATAATAAACGAAAAGCAAGCACTACTTTTCACTAGCTTTGTCCAATCGTTTTCGTTTATTAGTAGCGTCATTACAGGGAATCGCACATAATTTTTAACATGGCAATGGAATAATTAAATATTTTTTCCACAGCAGTTTTTATATTTTTTGCCGCTGCCGCAGGGACAGGGATCGTTGCGGCCGACGCTCTTTGCCTTGACCACCGGTTGTCTGCGCCCCGGTCGATCCGCGGCCGGCTGCGCCTGTTGACGACCGCTGCTTTTAGACGACATGACTTGCTTGAAAACCTCGACCTGCGAATGCGATGTGGTAAAGCTTTGCGGCTCGATGCGGCGCATATCCTGTTCTTCAATCTCGCCGCCCACGTCCAGCACTTTGAACAGCGTGTTGACGGTTTCGCGGTTGATGGCGTCAATGGTGCGCTCGAACATGGCAAAGGCTTCCTTCTTGTATTCTATGAGCGGATCCTTCTGGCCGTAGCCGCGAAGTACAATGCCCTCGCGCAGTTCATCGATGCCGCTCAGGTGCTGGCGCCAGTTCTGATCGATCTTTTCCAGAACATAAAAGCGCTCCAGGCGCGAGACCAGGTCCCGTCCCAGCTCCTTGACGCGCTGAAAATAGATTTTTTTCGCCCACTCGCTGACCTGGTCCAGAACAGCGTTTGGATCCATGCCTTCCAGGTTGTCGTCGGCAATGCGCGGCGCTTGGCGAAAGACGACGCGGCATTCGCCTTCCAGCCGTCGTATGGCGTCCGGCGAAAGGACGTCGTCGCCATCCAGCGCCTTGCTGATCATGGCGTAAATTGTGTCGTCGATCATGCCCAGGACCGAGTCGGAGACGATTTCGCTGCTCAATTCTTCCTGCTGAAAACGGTCCGAGCGATCGGAATAGGTCTGGTAGAACGACAATCCCCAGGCGACCAGGTCTTCAATAAAAGTGGCCTTTGAAACACTGTCGAACTGCCGCGGCGCCTGCACTTCGGGCTTGGCAAGAAACATATTTTCCAGCGTTTTGTTCAGGTCGTGCAGCGTCTCCTGGTCGATTTTATCTTTTAATGATTTTTCCGCAACCGCATGTATGGCGGCTTCGAGCAGCTCTTCGTTTAGCGCCTTGCCGATCATAATGTCATCATAAGCGGTCTGGTAGTGCGAAAGCTTTTCTAAATAGGCCTCGCGCGCCTGACGAATGAGCTGCGTAATAGGCGGCTCCTGCGCGCCGTTGGTCGATAGCTGGAATTCCCTGCCAAAGATGTCCTTGAGCCAGGCGGCATCCTCGGCGCTTAATTCGGAGGCATCGCTCTCGTGGTCAAAAAATCGACGCGCGACCAATGCATCGGCGAAGCGCAGGGAGCTGAAAAAGCCGAAAATGCGATGTCTGGTATTAAGCTGCTCTTGCTCTGTAAACTCGAAAGAGCCGAGCCATTCATGCAAAATGTCCATTAATTTCAATAAACGAATGGAACGGATTTCATTTTGACCGAGCTGCGGCCGTTGCCCGAAAACGCGCTCCAGGTCCTGCAGGAACTCCTCCGTCCTCCAGTTAATGGACGGCTGGTTGGGCGGCAGGTACAGGTTGATGAGGCCGAAGACAAAGGCGTCGAGCATTTCCGCGAATGGAACGCGAGCGAACATGATTTCGTCAAACGCCTGTTTGTGTTCCCCGGCTTTCTTTTGATAGGTTTCCCTGGCCCAGTCAACGAGTTGTTGTTCCACGCTGGCGGCGTCGCTCAGCGCCGAGGCGTCTTCCGGCAGCCACTCCGGCTCCTCGCCAAACAGGCGGTCGAGTTCGAAACGAATACCGTCGACGTTCCACTTTGAAGTGTCGGTCGTTCCCGCATTGTGCAGCCTGATTTTGAGGCGGACGAGCTGTTCGAGAACATCCGCCACGTCGCAATAACCGAAAATGCGATGACGCTCCTGCAGTTGGTTGTAGCGTTTCTTGTGCTCGATCTGCTCGGCGGTCCATTCGAGGATGGTCTGACGCATATCGTCGTATTTAAGCCGCTCGAGTTAGTCGATGCTATAGTCTGGCGCTTTGCCAAAGAACCCCTTGAGGTCTTGCAGCAATTCTTCCAGCTTCCAGGTGGAGCGGTCGTTTTCATCGCCGATATGCTTTTTCAGCTTTGATTCGACAAAATCCTCGGCGTTGGCGAATCCGAGCAGGTTTTGTCGCCGTTTGTAGATGATCTTTCTTTGCTCGTTCAGGACATCGTCGTATTCGAGCAAGTTCTTTCGTATTTCAAAGTTGCGCTCCTCGACCTTTTTCTGCGCCCGCTCGATGGACTTTGTGATCAACGAATGCTCGATGCGCTCGCCCTCTTCCATGGATCCCATGCTGCTCATAATGCTGGTGATGCGATCGGAGCCGAACAGGCGCATGAGGTCGTCTTCCAGCGAGAGATAGAATCGAGACGAACCGGGGTCGCCCTGGCGGCCGGCGCGTCCACGGAGCTGACGGTCGATGCGCCGCGCCTCGTGCTTTTCAGAGCCGATGATGTGCAAACCGCCGGCCTCGACAACGCCGGGGGCCAGCTTGATGTCGGTGCCGCGTCCGGCCATGTTGGTGGCGATGGTTATGGAGCCGGGCAAGCCCGCCTTGGCGACGATCTCGGCCTCGCTTTTATGATGTTTGGCGTTGAGCACCGTATGGAAGCGTCCGGATTCCAGTTCTTTAGACACGTCGCCCTTTTTCAACCAGTTGGCCAGCGGAATGCCGCGCGCCGTGAACAGGTTGCTCAGATGCTGCGACACGTCGACGGAAACCGTGCCGATGAGCACCGGGCGGCCCTTCTCGTGCATTTCAAGCGTTTCATCGATGATGGCGTCGTATTTTTCCTTTTTCGTGCGATAAATGACGTCGTTATAATCCTCGCGTATGACCGGGCGGTTTGTTGGAATGACCACCACATCCAGCTTGTAGGTGCTGAAAAATTCCTGCGCTTCGGTTTCGGCGGTGCCGGTCATGCCGGCCAGCTTGTCGTACAAACGGAAAAAGTTCTGCAGGGTGATCGTCGCCAGGGTTTGCGATTCCGCCTGCACCTGCACGCCTTCCTTGGCCTCCAGCGCTTCGTGCAGACCGTCGCTGAATCGGCGGCCGGGCATCAGGCGGCCGGTAAAGGTGTCGACGATCATCACGGCCTTTTGTCCGCGCGCGGCGCCGGTGCGGCGCAGTTCATTCTCCTCCGGCGTTTTTACGACGTATTCCACATCGCGATGGTAAAGCGTGTAGGCGCGCAACAGTTGCGATATGTTCTGGATTCGCTCCTCCACATCCGAATAGTTCTCCCACAGGCGGTCTCTTTGCGACTCGAGCACACGACGCGGCCGGCGATCGAAATGAATGCGGAACCAGTGTTCGATTTCCTCGGCGGTCAGAATTTTGCCGGGAGAGTGGACGGCGGTCAGCAGCTCGCTCATTTCCCGGTCGTCGAGAAGGATGTGCTTGCTGCGCAGCAGGCTCTTTCCCTTGGCCGCCAGGCTTTGCAGCTCCGAGTTGGAGCCCGCTTTTTTGCTGCCCAGGTGATAAATCTCGTCGCGAAAATGTTTCAATCCTTCGGAATAGCTAAAGAACGGCAGCCCATCGACAAGGTAGGAGCGCGTTGATTTTTTCAAAGCCTTTGGATAGCCGGCGTCGCTTAATTCAAATATGCCTTCGATGTCCACATCGGGGTCGCTTAAAAGCGTCAGCAGA
>JAJRST010000603.1 GCA_024278645.1 bacterium
GATGTTGAATCGTCCCTCCACCATAAAAAAAGTATTCCCCCCCATTAAAATTTCAAAGCCAATGCCGCCGCCCGCCCAGGCTGTTTGCGAGGATTGTTTCGGGTCGATAATGGTCTCCTTTTCCATGACGATTTCTTTTTCTGTAATCGTGCGCGATGCCAACCCTGCACCGGCGATAACATAAGGCGTCGTCTTTCCGGCCTTTTTGGTCGGAACAAGATATTTAAAGTCGACTCCCATGTCCCAAAAATGAGCCGCGCCGCCGCTGACGGCGGCGTAGGCGTTATCCTGGCCTGTAAAGTCTGCGATAAAGTTGGCGTCATTGAGAGAAAAGTTGTTGTAGTGAATGCCGGGTAAAATCTCAAACTGTTGCGTTATCATAAAACCGACCGCACCGCCCAATTCGTAGCCTGTGTGATAATTGCCGGAAAAATCTTCCGGGGCAAACGGTTTGGTTATGCCGGTGTTGACGTAAAAGTTGGGTCTGGCAAGAAGCGTCGATGAAATCGCCGCAAGAGCGACTATAAAAAACATTTTTTTATGCATTGCTTATATCCTCCGAATTATTTCCTAGCCTGCATTATTCATAAAATTAGGCCTCGAAGTCTCCAAGGCTCAAAGAAACAATGTCTTATACACAGGGAGGCAGCTTTATAAAGTCTTGGAAACTAATTGCTTTGTTGCAATACTATTGTCTTAATTCCATTGTTTTTGAGCGCCTTCGAGTCTTGGGGACTTTGAGGCGAATGAATTTTCCAGCCTAGAATTATACGGAAATTAAACGCTAAATCAAAAATCTATTTTTTGCCCGTCCGTTTCAAGTTTTGCTGTTGCGATTATGCGATTTTCTCCTAAATTGTGAAAAACAAAAAAAGGAGATTCTATGATCAAGAGTATTTTGATCGCTGTTTTTGCCATGTTGATGGGTGCTGTCAATATTGCTGCTAAAGATATAGAGCTTCCCGATTGGGAGGGCGGGCGGCCGGACGGCTGCACGACAATCACCGTCGGCAAGTTGGCCTCGGATCATGGCTGGGTCGCCACGTCGCATACGTGCGACAGTCACAGAACCCGGTCGTGGTTTGACAAGCAGCCGGCAAAAAATCATGAAAGCGGCGCCATGCTGCAACTGGTAAAGCGAGCCAATGAGGACTCCCTGGCCATGCCGGCTTATAAGAAAATCCCCACGGGAAAAATTCCGCAAGTTGAGCACACCTACGGCTTTATCAACACCGCCTACCCCTGCATGAATGAACACCAGCTCGCCATTGGCGAATCCACATTCGGCGGGCGCGAGTCGCTGCGCTCTGAAAAAGGACTCGTCGATTGCCAGCAACTGGTTCAGCTCATGATCGAACGCTGCAAGACCGCGCGCGAGGCTATTGAGCTGGCTCGCGTCATCCTTGAAAAAGACGGTTGGAATGATGTCGGCGAGTGCCTGACCATCGCCGACAAAAAAGAGGTGTGGCAACTCGAGATCGTTGGGCCCGGCGCCGGAAATGTCGGCGCGATATGGGCGGCGCAACGCGTGCCCGATGAGCATGTTTCCGTGAACGCCAATGCCAGTCGCATTCGCCGGGTCGATTTGTCGCAACCGGATTATTTCAAAGCGTCGGCCAATCTCACGCAAACGGCGCAGGACAGCGGCTGGTGGAACCCGGACGACGGGCCGTTCGAGTTTTGTTACGCCTATGACCCCGGCGGCCGGCAATCCATGGCGGCTCGCAGACGCGAGTGGCGAGTGTTCGATCTTTTGGCGCCCTCGCTAAAGCTGCATCCGAATTCCGAAAACTATCCCTTTTCCGTCAAGCCCGATTCGTTGGTGTCTCTTGCCGACCTGGTGCGAGTGTTTCAGGATTATTATGAAGGCACGCCTTTTAATTTTGTCAAGGATATCACCGTCACCGACGACAGCGGCAAGACGATCATTTCACCGCTGGCCAACCCGTTTATGCCCTACGATATGAACAAGGTGTTTCGCATCAACGGCGGATGGGGTTGGCGCGGCGAGCGCACCATTGCACGATGGTATACCATGTACGCGACGATCACGCAATCGCGCGACTGGCTTCCCGATGAAATCGGCGGCGTTGTATGGATGGCCATGGACAACGTCGCTTCTTCAATCTATGTGCCCATTTATTGCGGCGTCACAGATGTGGCCGAGCCTTACAAGACGCCGGGGCGCGTCAACGGCTTTACACGCGATTCCGCCTGGTGGGCGTTCAATCGCCTGGGAACGTTGGCGGCGCAGCGCTGGGGCGATATGCGTCACGACGTGATGGATGTGTGGACGCCGTGGCAAAACGAGCTTTTTGCGAATCAAAAGTCGATTGAAGAAAAGGCGCTGGAACTTTACCGCAAGAGCCCAAAAGAAGCCAGGGCTTTCCTCACCGATTACGGCATCGAGTGGGGAAACAAGGTCGTCGATAAGGCCTGGGAGTTGGGCGATTTTTTGCGGACAAAGTATGATGAAAAATTCTGAGACAAAAGATGAAAGATAAAAGATGAGAAGCGAGTGTAACCTTTTTGCGGGCGTTGACTCTTCGACGCAGGGGACAAAGCTGGTGGTTGTTGACCTGGACGCATCTCAGGTCGTGTGGGTGGATGCCGTAAACTATGACAAGGATTTGCCGCACTACCACACAAAAAACGGCGTCATCCAAACGGACGCAGTGGGCGTTTCCGAATCCGATCCGAATATGTGGATTGAAGCGCTTGAAATATTGTTCGAGCGGCTAAAGTCATCGGACGTGCCGCGGAAAAATATCAAGGCCCTGTCCGTGTCCGGGCAGCAACACGGGCTGGTCACCCTTGACGCCCAGGGCAACCTGACCCGAAAGACCAGCAAGTTGTGGAATGATTTTTCAACCGGGGAGGAGTGCGATCTGTTGA
>JAJRST010000604.1 GCA_024278645.1 bacterium
CTGTGGCCGTCGCTGGCCTGCTTGGTGATGATGTTCACCACGCCGCTCAAGGCGCCGGAGCCGTATAACGACGACGAGGCGCCCTTGGAAATTTCGATATGCTCCACTTCGGTGATCGGTAAAATGTTCCAGTTGGCTTCGCTGAGGTCGCTGGTGAGAACGGGCACGCCGTCGAGCATCACCAGGGTGCGGCTGCCGCCGAGGCGGTTGTAGCCGGAACCGCCGCGAATATTGATGTTTTCGCCGACCAGCGCCACGCCCGGCACGCTCAGCAACGCCTCGTCGATGCGATAGTTGTTGCGCCGCTCGATTTCATCCTTGCCGAGCAGGTTGATGCTGCCCGCCGCCGAGGCCAGGTTTTCCGGCTGCCGCGAACCGGTCACCACAATCTGCTCGCCCGGCAGCGCCGTTTGCTGCAGCGCCAGCTACACGGACAGCGTATCGCCGATGATTATGCGAACCGCCTTTTGCACCGATTTATAGCCGATGTAACCCGCTTTGAGGAGATATTCTCCCGGTTGCAAACCGACAATGCTAAAGCGGCCCTGCGCGTCCGTGCTGGCGCCGATAAAGGTGTCGACGATAAAGACATTGGCGCCCGGCAGCGGCTGCTCCGTGGCCGCGTCCGTCACCCGCCCGACGATGGCCTCGCCGCTTGCCGCCGATATTGAAAACGACAAAAAGGCAAGGAAAAAAAATGCAAGTTTACGAATCATAGTGTGCTTTCCATTATGGCGATACCAAAATCCAGTCGCAGACGATATCGATGCCCTCGGCAATCGGGTGCTCTTTTGTCAGGTAAATCGGCTCGACCGTAAATTTAAAGCTGTCCGGATCAAACCCATAAAAACCGAAAATGCGCGTATAATCCCACGCCTCGTCTTTTTTCTTCCATACGGCGCCGACAAACTCGTATTTGGACAGCGGCGCCGGCAGATCGTAGGCCGGACGCGGATCGCTCAGGTCGACGGACGAATTGGAGATGACCACATCGCTCAGGGAAATGTCCTCTGCATCCAGGGTCTTGGTCAAGGCGACAATGCGCACCGACTCGAAATAGTCCGGTCGCAGCGACATGTCCGGTAAAACCACATGCCCGCGAATGCGCGAAGTACTGACGCCGAGACCATGGTCAATCTCGCACTGCGTCAAAAACAGCAAAATGAACAAAAACATAAAATACCGCAAAACGACTCTTTTTCTCATATTGCCCATCTCTCAAGCTGCATTAAAAAACCGGGATAGTTCAATTATTAGACGCACGAGGAAACCATTCGGACGACAAAAAAGGCGAGATTTTGGGGAATTTTTTCTGCTGCATGGAACACCCTTTTGATATTTAAATTTTCAACGGCGACGCCGCCCAAAAACGCCGGCAGACGCCGTTTTAATGATGGCCGCCGGTATAGGCTTTTTCTCCGGCCGTCACTTTGAACGGCAGCCGATTGCCGCTCGGCGGCAGCGGACAGGTGGCAAACGGCGTAAATGCGCACGGCGGATTGTAGGCCTTGTTGAAATCAATGACCGTGTCGCCGTTTTCATCGGCGGCGGGCACGACGAGGAAGCGCCCGGCGCCGTAGGTCTCATCGCCGTTGGTCTCGTCTGCAAAAATGAGAAACCAACTGTCGTCGCCCGATTGGCCGACAGGATAGAGACGATATTCATCGCCGCGGTATTCAAAAACCAGGGCGCCGGGACAGGGTTCTCGGCTCACCGTGCCCAGCACGGTGGGAATGTTCAGCGTATCGGGTGCATTCGATGTGTCCAGCCGCGCCTCAAAGCGCCACGCCGGATCGACGGGGAACAGCTCGATGCCCTTGAAAGCGGCGATATTTTCGCTCTCCGTGTCCTTTAAACGCACGCCCATTTTGCCGTCGCGGTCGATGATGTACCACAGCAAGGCGCCGTGCCTGAGAATCGTCGGCTCGCCGCTCATATCGGATTTCAGAGGCGCCTCTTTGACCGGCTCTCCGTCATGCGTCACCGACACGTCCTCATTAATCCGCACGGAGACCGCGCCGTCCCGCAGCACAAAAACGCCGATAAACGGCGGCGCCTTTTTCGGGAAGCGGATGTCGTTTGCCGCGTCCGAACCAAAGGTGTTTTCGCCCTCATGCAGCCAATACAATCCGGCCAGACTCAACCAACTGTCCGGCTGCGTCAGTCGTTGGATGCGCGTCTGATGCCACTCTTCAATGCCGGCGATGTAATCGTCATTTTGCGCCGCAATGAGAAAAACGCAGCCACACATCACCACGCCAAGAACGAGCCATTTTTTCATAGCAACCATACTCCCGATGATGTCATGAAGAAATATAGCATATTTTATAACAAGAATCCAAAGATAAAAATTGAGGGGAAGAGAGTGGGGAAAAACCTTCGCAGGTTATCAAGAAAAGACGAATAGATAAACCTCGCTCCCACGCTCCGCGTCGCAGGTCGCAACAGACGCAAGGTCTGCCGGCAAGCGAGCCGCAGCAGCAGGCTACATAGCGCGCCGGGGGTGTGTCAAAAGCCCTCGATAGCGAGATGGTGCCACAGTATATAGATATTTATAATAAATTAATGTCTATATATTGCGACCTACTAAGACTTTCGGATACTTTTGATACAGCCCCAAAATGCATTGCGACGGAGACCGTCGCAACGAAGCGAAATAATACTCAATTCACAGGAGCTTTTTAAACTCCCCAACAGTTAGTCCCGCTTGTTTTATGATTTTTCGTAAAGTGCCCTTCGCGATTTCCCGGTGATCCGGCACAACAATGCGTCTGTGAGGGTGTTCAATCTGGCGTAGGATGATATGACTACCTTTTTGTCTGTCTTTTTCATAGCCTGCTTTTGATAAAGCGTATACCGCCTCCCGCCCCGATATGCGTGGCAGTTCGCTCATCCGGCAACCTCTACAATTTCTTCATCAATGGAAGGCGGAATGGGTTCATCGTGTGCATTCAGGCTCTCAATATAGAGTTCTATCGCCTCTTGAATATTTTCCAGCGCCTCGTCACGGGTTTGTCCCTGGGAAAAACAGCCGGGCAAAGAAGGAACCTCAGCGACAAACACGCCGTCCTCATCTTGTTCAATTAGAACTCGATATTTCATGAACGACTCCTTCCTATTCGAGACAATTTTTTCAAACACCTTTTTTCAGAATTCGAATTGCTCCATCTTAAAGAATTTATCCAAAAGAGACAAGCATTTTTTAATCCACAAACAACCCCACATGCTCAAACTTGCCCACATCCACCAGTCCGCGGTCGGTGAGTTTGAGCGAGGGGATGACCGGCAGGGCCATGAAGGAGAGGGTCATCACCGGGTCGGTGAGCTTGACGCCGAGCGAGTGTATGGCCTTGATGAGTTCGCTCATTCTGGTGCTGACAAACTCCAGCGGCTTGTTGGACATCAGGCCGGCGATGGGCAGTTCGATGGCGTCGAGCACCTTGCCGTTGTTGGTCACCACAATGCCGCCGCCCATTTTGTTGATGGCGGACACCGCCTTGAGGATGTCCTGATCGCCGACGCCGACGACTATGATGTTGTGGCTGTCATGGGCGATGGTCGTGGCCACGGCGCCGCTCTTCAGGCCAAAGCCCTTGATGAGACCCCTGCCGATATTGCCGGAGGCGCGATGCCGCTCCACCACGTAAAAGCGCAGGATGTCGCGCTCGGTGTCCGAAAGCACAAAACCGTTTTCAGCCTTGACCTCATATTCGAGACTCTCGGTGACGATCTGGTCCGGCACAATGCCGACAACGCGCGCTCGCTTCCCCTGCGCCGGAATCTGAAACTCGTTCCCCTCAAGCCAGCGGATGTTCACCGAGCTGCGC
>JAJRST010000605.1 GCA_024278645.1 bacterium
CTGGGGACAAGTATGTGCTTGATGTTCATGTCTTTTCTCGTTTTTTTCTCTCGCCGTAAAAGCTAAACAAAATAACAAAAAATTCCTAATAAAAATTCAGGGCAAATAAATTAATCCCGACGACGCTTGGAGATTAAAATAACAGACGGGGATGTCTTGGCGATATTTAATCAGTTGAAAGAGTAGGATATTTAGGCGCTAACTGCTTTATTCTTAATAAAACAATTTTTGAAAATATCGTGGATTTAACATTCATTTTGAAAAAAACTTCAAGGTTATTATATTGCATATTATCGCAGCTCTTTCCGGCCCTGTTTACGGCGCGTTGTTTGGAATGCCGATAGGGGCGTTGATCGGCAGCAAGGATGTCTATACCATTAATCCCTAAAACGGTATCGGCAATTTAAATCTCGTGCCGACAAACATAAAACTCCTTGAAAAGGCGTCGCCGCTGAGGTTTGTGCCCAGACCTACTTGCAGGTACTGCCACAGGATGGCGCTCAAGCCGAAACTGACCTCCACGGAAAAATTGTTATCCGCCGATTTGGCGTTGCCCATGATAAATGAGGCGTCAATTTCGAGAAAGTCCTTTTTGATGAAGGGCTGGTAACTGATGCCCAGTCCGATGGAATTGAGAATTTCCGTCCGGTCATCGTCTCCCCCGCTGAACGGTATTTTGAACAGGATGAAAGAGGTGGAGCCGTGAAAGGCCTCGGACCAATGCGGCTCGACGACAAAAAACTCGGTCGTTTTATTACGGCCGCCGGGATTTTGAATGGTGATTTCGATGCGGTCTCCGGATCGAATCTTTTCGCGCACGCGCCAGCGCCAGGTGACGATCTCGGCGCCGTGCGAGGCCTGGATTGTTCTGGCGTCGAACGATTCCGCACGGATCGAATTTGACGAGTCCGTGAGCACGCCGGAAATGTGCAGCTTTTGGATGCCATACTCTTCCTTGATCTTTTGCGTGTTGATCTTGACAATGAGCGCATCCTGGGCTTTCAGCGGATGCACGATGCCCGGTCCCCTGAAGCTCTGCTCCGGAGGGATGTCGCCGCTGCTGCTGATGTAAAAGGAGACGTATTCCTGAAACGGCTGCCAGGGCTTGACCTCGATGACATACTCTTCAAAAATAAAAGGCACGCCTTCGATCCTGATTTCCAGCGGATAGGCGCCAAAACTGACATGCTCGCCGGCGACGGCGCGCAGACGCACCAGGTCGCCGCGATTTTCGACGATCTGAAAGACCACTTCCGGCTCTTCAATGACCACGGAAGCGCCCCGGAGATTTTTTCCCTTTATCACCAGGGACAGGCTGTCCGTCGGATGCAGGATGCGATTACGAGAAAGGTAATAGACCTTCGGCGCCGGTCGGCTCTTTAACATGCCGCGCCAGCGAGCGGGGCGATCCACTTCATTGATGGTGAACAGGTGCTGGTTAAGCGCCGACGTCCCGTCGCCGTCGCTCAGTTTCAGGATCGCTTCGCAGGTGCTGTCATTGACCACGCGGATGATCGGAAAACGGTCGCCTTCAACGTTGACTTCGTAGGAGCGCTGCCGCGACAAACGCCAGCCGTCGCGAGTATCCACTGTAAACAACACGTGCACTTTTTTACCGCGAAAAATGGATTTCTGATCGATGGGCGCCGCCCTTGCCGAGGAGAGCGGCGTGGTGCGCGCAATAAAATAGGCGGAGGTATCGGCCTGGCCGTCGGCGTTTTTGACGATCAGGCGGTAGCTTTTGCTTTGCTCAAGGATAGGCAGGGTTACGCTGATGCGAAGCTTGTTCGAGGAGATAAATTTGCTGTTGACAAAGCCGTCCGCGGGCAGCAGACTCGCCTTGACGCCCCTGGCAAAGCCGGTTCCGATGAGGTCGAATTGCTGCTCGCGCCCATCGGCGACGAACCCCCGAATGGCGCCGATGATTTTCGGCGGCTGCGCGCCGACGAGGTATATCCTGCCAAAGCTTTCCATGGCATATTTGTTTTTAACGCGAAAGGTTTTTGGTCCCAGCTCAATATCGTCGCCGTCCACCTCTATGCCGAATTGCAGCTCATGGGGCGGGTTGTTGCTGCGCCAACCTGGATCGTTAATCACCTTGATATTCGGATCGTCGAACAAAATGCTCGTCGTTTCAAAAAGACCGTCGCCGATGAGTTGAATATTGGCAAAGGTTTTCTTTGCCGACGCCAGGCGCAACGTGTCGTGGGCGCTGCCGCTGCCGGAGCGAACATTTACTTCACGCACCATCGGCGGCGCGGCATACCACACATCAATGACGCACGTCCCTTTTTGCTTTTGCAAGGAGTCCAAAAGCGCAAAAGTGTGCGGTTTAAAATCCACAAAACCGGAATCAATTTTAAAAGTGATCACTATTTCATGCGCGCTGACGGAATCGACGCCGATGATGGTCATTTTTTTCGGCTTTTGCAGAAATAGCGCCGTATCGCCGTCGCTCGCTTGCAGGCTCAACGAATAGATGCTTCTTTTTATGATGTGCTGTTTGTTTAATTCAGATATCTGAATCGGATCGATGGTCAAAGTCATCGTTTGTGACAGACACAGGCTGGAGGTCAGGATTCCGATCCATAGCCATAAAAGTCGCTTCATATTCTCTCCCGGAATTGCAGTCTCTTCTCTCGTTTACAATAATAGGGAATATTCTCCCCAAGATGGCATGTTAGCCCATCTCTCCCGCATTCTCCTTAATCTTGCCCACCGCCTCAATGATGTCGTCCATATCTTCCTTGGTCCCCAGCAGCACATTCTGCGTGAACCAGATGGCCTCCTCGTAGCAGGCTTTTTCCGTTTCCGGACAGCTCATGCCGGCGTAATCCACGGGCAGGTCGATGCCGCGGCCGCGCGGGCCAAAGGCTTTTTTAGCGAATACCGGCTGCTTGTAGAGGGGAATCGAGTAACCGGGACTGGTGGGGATGCCCTCTTTTTGCATGGCCTCGATGAAAGCGGATTTTGGCTTGTCGGCAAATTGACTATTGTCATAGCGGAAGATAAAAAGGTGGCTGGAATGGCTGGTGATGCGCTCATCCGAGGTCATTGTACCGATGCCGTCGATTTTTGACAATTCCTGATTCAGATAATTCAGATTCTCCTGGCGGATTTGCTTCTGCTCGTCGTAGCGGCCCAGTTGTGCAATGAGCACGGCGGACTGGAATTCTGTAATGCGCGTGTTGCCGCCGAAATAAAAGTGCTCGTACCACAGGCCATCCTCGCTGCGGCCACAGTTGTTGTGCTAGCGCGCCATTTTGGCTACAAGGTCGTCGTTGGTCAGAATGATGCCTCCCTCGCCGGCGTTGATGTTTTTTGACGACTGAAAGCTGAAGCATCCGGCCGCGCCGATGGCGCCGACGCGCTTGCCCTTCCATTCCGAACCCCAGGCCTGCGCCGCGTCCTCGATGACGATAAGGTTGTGCTTTTCCGCCAGAGCGAGTACAGCGTCCAGGTCCGCCGGACGGCCGGCAAAGTGCACCGGCATGATGCCGCGCGTTTTGTCGGTGATGCGTTCTTCTGCCTTGGCGACGTCGATATTGTATGTGTTGGGATCGATGTCCACAAAAATCGGTATGGCCCCCGCGTCGATGATCGAGGACGCCGAGGCGATAAAGGTGTACGCCGGAACCAGCACCTCGTCGCCGCGGCCAATGTCGGCGGCGGTGAGGGCGAGACGCAGCGCCGTGGTGCCGCTGTTGGTCAGGATGCCGTGTTTGGCGTCCTGGTATTGCGCAAACATGTGTTCAAACTCGCCGGTCTTTTCGCCGCTCAGCGAGCCCCATTTACCGCTTTTGACCACTTGCGTCAACGCGTTTATTTCCTCGTCGCCCCAAATCGGCCACACCGGAAACGGCTCGGTGCGAACGGGCGTCCCTCCATTGATCGCTAATGTTGACATATTCATCCTCCGAATTTCAATATTATAAATTTATGCCTGATTTTTGCAAATCCGTTACAAGTTGTTCATGGGAGACAAACTGAATGCCGCGCATACCGATCTCATCGGCCGCCTGAACATTCTCCGGTTTGTCATCGATAAAAATCGCTTCATCAGCATGGCAGCCGAGCTTGTCCAGCGCATAATAAAATATCTCCTTTTCCGGTTTCAGGGAATGCGCCTCAAAGGAGGTCACCGGCTTTTCAAAAAGGTTCATAACTCGGCGGTAATCGTTCATGATCTTTTCAAAATGAATCTCATCGGTGTTGCTGATGATGGAAAGACGATAGTTTTCAGACAACCTCGATGCAATCTCCGCCACATCCTTGTTTAATTCAAATATTGAGGCATAGATCGCGTGGAATTTTTGCGCATTGATGTATGACTTGCCGTCAAGTATCGAGTTGTAAAATTGTTCCCTGGAGATCAGGCCTCTATCAAATTGCTCGAAAAGCGACCTGTGTTGCTCCCACTTTTGCTCTATTTCAGCGGTTGGCTTTTGCGACAGCGCCGCGAACCCTTTTACGGCGCGCTCGATATGGACATGAACCAGCACATGACCCAGGTCGAAGAATATTATTTTTGTGTTTGTCATCTATGATTTTCGGTTTACCGGATGAATCTGTTATTCTCTTGCTTAAAGTTATGCTTTACCCGGCTCGGCCTTTATGACCAGGGGGTAGGGATCCGTGTCCAGCTCTTTCAATTTTTCAACGAGTTTCTTTTGCTCTTTCGCACCCTTTGCAATGAACTGAACGCAGCCGTCGCCTTGCGAGCCGACGCCCTTGCCGCCGTAAGCAAGATCGGCCAGTTCAGGGCTGGACAGAACAAAGTGCAGCCTGGGGGAAAGCAATTCCGTCGGGCAGGCGGGCGCCATAAAATGATCGAAAAATCGCTGCGCCTCGGTCATCAGCGCGCCGATTTTTGACGCCTCGCCGGCGGCCAACGCTTCGGCGGCGCGCATCAAAATATCTTTATTCACCGGGCCAAGATAATAACGCACATCCTCGCCGATTTTGCCGCCGCTTTTGGGATAGCAGGCGTTCAAATCCGCCAATATCTTTTGCGTATTTTTGCCGGCGTTCAGGTCGGCAACGACAAAATACAAATCTTTCTCGGGGTGTATTTCCCGGACATCCATGCGTTCGCCGTCAAAAGTGAGAAAAACCGGCGTGTTGCCGTAGGCGCACGCCTGATCCATGCGACCGCAGCGAGAAGGCGTGAGAATTTCACCCTGGTAGGCGATCTCCATTTCGCCGCGCTTTGTGAGTTTCAGGTCGTAAAGCTGATTAAAGGCACGAGCGACCAGCACATTGTTGGCGGCGGAAGAAGAAAGGCCCTTGCGTATGGGCAGGTCCATCTTGTAGCTGTCGATCTCCAATCCTTGCACATTATAATGGCAAAGGACGTGATAAGCGACGCCGGCCGTATAGCTGTAAAATCCGCCCTCCTCGGCGACTTCCAGCAGTTTTTCCGGCGCCATGTCGATCTCGTGCGGTCCAAGCGTCTTGCCGTCCGGCAGCGTGGTGTTGATGACCAGTTTGGACGGATGTCGTTTCGCCCGCGCATAAATGCCCTGGTTGGTGCCGATGACCAGGCAATAGCCCTTGGCGATGCTGGAGTCAATTCTTCGATAGCCTCCCGCCCAGTCGGAATGCTCGCCAAAAAGGCACAAGCGTCCGGGCACAAACAAATCCACTTCTTCCGCTCTTGCGCTCATATCGCTCTCTCCGGTTTATTTTTTAAGCCTGTCCATCAGCGCGCCGATGGATTCGCCCTTGTGAATGGCGTTGATGGCGTCTGCAAACATTCTGGCCACGGACAGAACTTTTAACTTTTTGCAGTTTTGGTTTCGCTGCTGCGGGATGGTGTTGGTCGTCACAATCTCTTCAATGCAGGACTCGTTAATTCTATCCAGGGCGCCGTTGGTGAAAAAGCCGTGCGTGCAACCGGCCCAAATCCGTTTGGCCCCGTGCTCTTTGAGCATCTTGGCCGCTTCGAGCATGGAGCCGCCGGAGAGCACTTCATCGTCGACCAAAAGAACATCCTTGCCGTCCGTGTCGCCGATGAGATTGCGCATGACCACTCGCTCTTTGTCGCCCAGGCGCTCTTTATCCAGGATAACCATGGGCAGATTCAGCGCCAGTGCAAACGTCCTCGATTCCTTGGCGCTGCCGACGTCCGGCGCCGCAACCACGGCATTGGACAAATCCTTTTTACGATAATGATCCAGCAAATAGGGCGTGGCCAGCAGTTGATCCATTGGGATTCTCGGAAAGCCCATCAACTGCGGCGAATGCAGGGTCATCGTCAGGATGCGATCCGCGCCGGCTGTCTGTAAAAGATCGGTCATCAATCGCGCGGTAACTGAAATGCGCGGTTCGTCTTTTTTATCGGATCGCGCATAAAAATAGTTCGGCAGCACGGCGGTAATGCGTCCGGCGGACGCATACTTTAACGCATCGATCATGATCAGCAATTCGACAAGGTTGTCATTGACCGGTTCCGAGCCGGACTGAATCACGTATGCATCGTCATTTCGGACATTCTCTTCAATTTTTACTTTAATATTGCCGTTGCTGAATTTTTTTATTCTTATCGCTCCGGACTCGACGCCGAGGTGGCTGCATATTTCCCCCGCCAGGAGGGGATTGCTGGAGCCGGAGAAAACTTTTAATTGCCGAAGCATATTATCGTGATTCCTTTAAAAGTTCATAATATCCGTCGCTGACAAGGTCGCTTTGTTCAATTTCAAAATGATCGATCAACATATCGATCCGGTTCTTGCACGCCGACATATCATTGTCTGCGTCTACGATCGCTTCAAATTCCAGAAAAACGCCGAGATTATCGACTTTATCCAAGTGAATGCGCACATTTTTCCACAGGTAAAGCTCTCGCTGTTTTTGCACCACGATTTCCTTTTGCAGCACGGTGGACAGCACCTGCAACAAAGAGGCGGCGTCGCCGGTTTCATAAATGTGGTAATCGCTGATTTCAGCGCCCGCTTCCCCGGGGCGGTGATAGGCAATGAGTTCGGCGGCCCGTCCGCTCTCTTGCCGAAGCTTGAGCTTTCCCCGGTCGACCTCAAAGTATGTATCGCGCTGCGCGCGCCGCCATTGTCGTTCGGCGCCTATTTCGATGGCGAGACGATGTGCTTTTCGAATATCAGGATAACGGGCTTTAAGTTCGAGGTTTTGCATGTGCAGCGATCATAAAAAGGGTTGCGGATTTTATGAAAAATCGAGTTTCAACAAGAATGAAAAGTAATGCAAAAATGGCTATTAAGCAAGAATAAAGAAAGAATAATGCAATTGTTTACCTTTAGTCGGGATATTGAGGCAACTTTTGCCATAAGAACAAAAGGATGCAAGGCGGGTGTTACAAATAAAGCTTGTGCGTTTTGATATACGCTTCGACGGCAGTAGGCGTCAGGTACTTTATGCTTCCGCCCTGTTTTACACGCTCGCGAATAAAAGAGGCCGAAATTTCGAGCAGGGGAATATCCAGCGTCAATGCTTGGAAGCGACTATCGCTGTTTTCATAATTGGGCCTCCCGGCGACGACAATCTGCGCCATCTCGACAATCCGTTCGGGCTGCTTCCACAAGTGAAAATCCGCCAGGTTGTCAGCGCCGATAATGAGAAAGATCATCTCTCGCGTCAAGTTATACTTTTGCTGCAAATGGCGCAAGGTGTCGACGGTGTACGAGGTCCCGTTTTTCAAAATCTCATAATCGCAGATATCGAAATAATCATTCCCCTCGATGCCAAGTCGAAGCATCTGCAGCCGATGCCCGGCCGAGGTAATTTTGCGACTTAATTTATGAGGCGGAATGAGGCTGGGAACGAACAGTAATTTGTCAAGTTTGTATTTTTCACGTGCAAATTCCGCGATAATGAGATGCGCGAGATGAAGAGGATCAAACGTTCCACCGTATACGCCGAGCTTCAAGTGATCTATCTCCTGCTGGATATGGATTTGTTTCTTCTCTCCTCAAGTCGCTGCATTTTTGCATACTCTTGACGCGTTTGCTTTATTTTATTGCGCACCCTCTGCAACCATTCATGCCGCGGATACTTTTTCATAAACTCGTCAAAGGACTCCAGGGCTTGGGGATACCTTTTCATTCTTCGGTTGCATTCGCCGATCCAGAACAACGCCTGGGGTGCATACTGGGTATCGTAGTATTCTTCCAATACTTTGTTGTAATATATGTTGGCCGAATTATAGTAGGCCATTTTTCTGTAGATTTCCGCGCTTTCATAGACTTTACGAGCCAGCTTGTTTCGCGCCAGGAGCAGGTCCTTTTCCACTTCTTCGGCCAATGGACTGCCCGGGTAATCCTCGAGAAATTCCTGAAAATGTGAAATGGCTTTGAGTGTGTATTCCTGATCAAGGGCATACTTTGGCGAGAGCTTGAAATAGCTCAGTCCTAATTTATATTTTGCATCGTCCACCCACTCCGAACTCGGATAGACCTTGATCAGACGTTCGTATTCGCTTGCGGCGATAATGTACTCTTTCATGTTAAAGTGGCATTCACCGAGATAAAACTGCGCTTTTGCCGCGATCATATTGCCGCTGTGCGAAAGAGTGATGATGCGAAACTGCGTTTTGGCGTCAAAGTACTTGCCCTTTTCGAACAGTTTCATGCCATATTCCATCCGTTCCTCCAGCGTTGCATTGGATTTTACTTTTTGCTGTGCACAAGAAATGAATAGTGCTGCCGTGAGAAACAACATGACGAGTAATTTTAAAGATTTCATCAAGTTAACCTGTTCCTTATTGACTACGATATGAATAAAAAAGATAGATAATAAAACCGGTTATGAGCGATACAATAACCGGTTCGCTGATTTTTCGAATAAAGGACTGGCGTTGCGATCCTTGAGTAAAGCTTTGCTGCGGATTTTCTATGCGCTTTTTGTCATTCACGTTTACAGTGTCTGATCGAGATTGTTTCAAAACTCGTGACAAAAGCAGCTTTTTATTTGCTCCTTTTACACTTATAAAGATTTCAACGTCAACGTTCCGTTGCAGCTTTTTAGCTTTCAGTTTTTTGTAATTTATTGCCTGTTCGACCGGGTTGACGTCGATGACCGTAAAAGGTGCATCACTGTCGCCGGCCCGATCCGTAAAGATATTCTTCGCCTGCAAAGAGTGCAGCCTCTCAACGAGCCGCTCTTCAATGAGCCATTTGTACGCCTCATCCGTATGCGTCCGGATGAGGATGGAGTCCGAATCGTTAAAAGAAATGTTCTCGAACGCACTTTTGATGATATCATCGTACAATTGCCGCAACACTTGCAGATTTGTCTGCGGCGATTCCGCGGCCGGCGTCAGTCCTGCGCCGCAGAAGAAACATATTATCAATATTTTAGGCAAGTTTTTCACAAATTCAAATACTTAACGAAAGGTTCCTGCAAAAGTTCCTAAAAACGGATGAGAAACGTAAGATAGTGGTTCAGGCGATTGCCTTTATTCATATCCATCTGAAGAGCATAATTTAGTAGAATATTTGAAAAAACAAAGACAGTTTCATTCCTGAACGGCCTGAAATCGCCAAGGCCAAAACCGATGCTCGCTTTTTGAACCTCGTCGCCTCTTTTCAAATAGCCGGCGCGAAGCGCTATTCGATAGCTCGGCAGCAGCTCCAGTCCGACATGCATTTCATCCGGAGACGCCGACTCTTCACCGGAAACATTTCTAACATCCACCGACAATCTAAGCTGATAAACGGGCGTATAAGACAAGCCGACATTAATTGTTTTGCTGGTCAGGCTGTACTTTTCCAGCATCAGGGAATCCACATGTACCGGAAAGTTATAATATGATATTCCAGCTTGAACTTTGTCCGAAGGTTTTATGATAATGCCATAGCTTGATCCGAATGATGTTTTCGATGTGCCGTCATTATAGTGATTAAAAAAGTATGCGCTGGCGCCCAGGGAAACCTGCTTTGCCAGGGAGATGCGTGCGGCAACGGTATGATAATTTTCGTCAAGCAATCCTTTGACGTCCAGATAGGCGTATCCGCTAGTATCAAGAGCGGACTCTCGTAGATCCTCGGACAGAAGAAGAGAAAGTTGAAAATTTGAGTTTGAAAAGCTGATATTTCTGAAGAACAGGCCTGCCAAAGCCAACCAGTCTTCGACCCGATACTTTTTTCTTTGCGTCAGGTTCTGTTTGTCCGCCAATCCGGCGGCGGCGCCCATCGGATTGAGGTAAAAATAAAAGGTTTTGTCGCCAACGCCGGAGTAATTCATGGCGGCAGGATTAAAAAGTACATTTTCAACGCCATCCTCCACGGCGGTAAAAGCGCTGCCCATTGCTGTTGAACGCGAAAATATAAAGCTTGCCGTAGAGAAAGATTGGCTTTGCGCATTTTGAGAAACAAGACCAATCATTATGAAAATCAGGCATAATTTATAACGATAGTTTTGCATTTATAAAATAATCTTTTTTATCAAGGCGAACAAAATAAACAACACGTTTGCTATAGCAATATATATTACAAACAAGTTGCCAAATCGAGTATAGAATGTCAGATCGTCGTTAAGCGAAATCGTATCCGTGGCAACGGCCCGGGTAAATATTTTTGTGGCTTTGTGTACGCGGCCAAAACGATCTATAAAGCATGAAACGCCTGTATTGGCGCTCCTGGCGATGGCCCGGCGATTTTCAATGGCCCTGAAAACAGCTATTTGCGTGTGCTGAAACGGCGCCGAGGTTTTACCAAACCAGGCGTCGTTCGTTATTATGATTATGAATTCGGCGCCGGCGTTTACATATTTTCGAACGTGATCCGGGAATATGGATTCAAAGCAAATGGCCACGGCGGTCTTGTAATCAGTCTTTGCCGTTTCATCCCCGCCTGCTTGCTTTTCGTAGCCTTGCCTCAATTTGGCGCTGAAAATGGTCATCTCTTCGCCCAACCCGAAATCACCGATGCCGAGGTCCCAAAACGCCGTTTTTAAAAAATTAAATGGGAAATAATTTTTATATGGCACACGCTCGGAGAATGGCACCAGTTTCATTTTATTGTAGCTTTGGATGATTGGCTCGAAAGGTTGGATC
>JAJRST010000606.1 GCA_024278645.1 bacterium
GATGATGTGATGCGGGTTGTCGGCCGTCGCCGAGGCATAAAATTCAAGCGGCTGAATCTCGTCGAAACCGGGCACGCTGACCAGCAGGGTGTCGCTGATTTGACCGGCGCGATCGCCGAGGGTGAATTTGACGCCCGCCTGGCCCTTGAAATTGGACTGCACGGAGACCGAAGTCTGCCCGTTTATGGCGCTGCTACGACTCTTTGCCGTAAAGCGCACAAGGTTTTGCGGCGCCGGGTTTTGATATTTGTCACGGAGCTGCACGATGAACGAGTCGGCCAGGGTGTGCATAACGCGGCCGCTTTGACCGTCGCCGCTTATTTTAACGAGGGCCGCCGGATCGCCGGCCAACACCGTGCCTTCAAACCAGATCGGACTGCCGTCGAGTTCAGTGGCGCCGTCATTGGTTTTCGCCCAGGCTTTTATTTTATTCAATATGCTCGTATTCGAGCCCATGCGATAGAGCATCGAAGCGCGGCCGGAATCGTCCGAGCTGATCGCCTTCATCTGGTAGCTGTTGTTTTGGTCGATCAATGCGCCTCCCCCCTGCTCCACGCTAAAGTTGACCAGATGATTGGGCCTGGGGTTGTCATAAGAATCCGTGACCAGAATGGAAAGCGTCTCCGTGCCCTCGGCCTTTTTTGAAAAAGAGGTGGGGCTTGTCGCTGTAATTTTTGCGGCGGCGCCCGGATCGGCCGTGGCTGTAAAGATCACCGGGGCCACGTCCGGGTAATCAGGCAGGCTGACCCGCGCCTGCTGCTCGCCGCTGCGGTAGCCCAGGGTCATAATGGCGCTGGCAAGACCGTTGTCGTTGGTCGTTTTCTCCACAAAGCCGTTGTTCTCAAAGGTCGAGGTGCCTTTTATCACCTGGTACCTGACGCGAATGCCGGCCGGGGAGCTGTCGCCAAAAGGATCCAGTATCTTGACCACGAACGGCGCCAGGTTTTTCGTCACTTCCATGCGCTGATAATTGCCGGACTGAATGACGATGTTCTGCGGTTTTGGCGGCTCCACGGTGAGGAAAAATATGGTATAGTTTTTCACCGGCAGCGGCGGCGATTCGACGCCTTCCGCCTTGACCTGATTGTCCCCGGTTATGCGTCCCGCCGTATAGACGACCTCTGCATAGCCTGAAGCGTCGGTATAAACGGTCAGCTCCGTCTGGTTGGCGTCATCGTTAAAATAGCCGTCGCCATTGCCCGGCACCACGGAAAATTTAACGCCGTAATTGGCGATGCCGTTGCTGAATTGATCGACCACGCGGACGCGCAGCGGTTCGCTGAATTTCTTGCCGGCGCCCTGGCTCTGCTGATCGCCGCTGATCTTTGTCAGTTCATTCGGGGCGTCCGGCTCCGCCGTGGCGGTAAAGATGAGAGAGTCGTTGTTGGTCGGCGTCAGGGGCATGTTGACCAGTTTGACTTTATGCACGCCCGCCGACTGCCCGAGCTTCCACACCACCGAAGCGTAGCCGTCGGCGTCCGTAGAGTCGATCACCGATGTGTACTGGCCGTTCAGCTTGCCGTCGCCCTGGATGATGTCGAATTGCACCGCGTATTTTTCCACGGGCTCCTGGGCGTCGTTGAGCACTTGCACTTTTAACGGCGTCGGCAGCGTCTGTGTCACCAAAGCCGTCTGGCCGTCGCCCTCGATAAAGGTGATCGTCTTCGCCAGGCTGCCTTCGTCGGCGACGCCGCTAAAGTACAGCTCGCCCAATTCCGGAAAATCGTTCACGTAAGCTTTGACGCGGGTCTCGGGATCCCAGCCCAGCTTGAGCAGGGCGCGGGCGACGCCGTCGTCATCGGTATTGGCCTTCATGGGGCTGCCGCTGCTGAACTGGCCGTCGCCGCTGGTGATCTCGAACAGTACGATTTCGCCGGCGCGCGGATTGCCATACTCGTCTTCAAGGTGCACGCGAAAGGTGTCCGGCAGCCATTGCCCCGCCTGACCGCGTACGATGGAGCTGTCCATGGCATATTCAAATACGGTCGGCGAGCCGGCGTTGGCAGTCACGGAAAAAGTCGTGTCATTGTCATGTGGCACGGTCTCGGCATAAGCGCGTATTTCCACGGGGCCGGCCTGCCAGTCAAATGTGACCTCCGTGGAGGCGATGCCCTTGCTGTCCGTAATGTTCGGCAGGCGTTCCGGCTCTCCGCCTTTTCCGGTCGGCGTATAGCCGGGGTTGCTGGTCAGTAAAATGCGGTCGACCTTGGTGTTGGCGTCGCGGCCTTTGATATAAAAAGTATGAAAATCATTGGTCAAGCTGTAGGAGGTTATCGGGCCGGCCCAATACCAGCCGATGCCCGTGGAAAAATCGGGCGAACGCGTCCACTCCGTGGTGTCATCCATGGCAAAAAAGACAGAATTGGCGCCGCCGTCCGGCGCGTTGACGCGCAGCCAGAGCTGGTACGAATTGTCGCACGGCGCCCAAACCGTGTAGCGCGCCTTGCCTTCGTAGCCGTCAAGCGTATACACAAACCTGTTGTTCGACGCTTCCGTATCTTTTCCGGTGGTCATCGGGTATTCTATGATGCCGTCTTCGCCTTCGATCCAGATATTGCCCTGGAAATTCCGGCATATCGAATCCGGGTCGGTGCTGAGAAAAGCGCTGCCGTAAGTGACGTCAAACTCCACCGGCACATTGGGCACGCCGGCGCCGTTGATGTCGACGATTTTGACCGACAGGGGACTGCCCAGTTTGGAGTCGACCTCGCCCCGCTGACCGTCGCCGCCGTAGACAAACATGCGGTCGGCCTCGAGGTGAGGAATTTTAAGCGTGTAAACGTCCACTTCATTCGCATAGCCGCCATACATCAGCAGGCCGGAATAGAGGACTGTGCCGTGGCCGTATATTCGGTTGAAATCGTTGACGCTTCCCATCACCTGGTCGTTGATGCTCACTTCAAAAGAATAGGAGCTGGGATTGTTGCGAAACTTTATTTTTAGCGTGTCGCCCTGGCCGGGTACGACGTCCGGATCGCGGAAAGGCGATTGCGCAATGTTGTCCTTCAGGCTGCCGCCTTCGATGCCCCACAGCTCCACATTGCCTTCACGCACGCGCACCATGTAGCCATTGGCCTGATCGTAATTCTTGCTGTCCAGGAGCATGGCAATGCCGACGCCGTCGATGCCGCCGCCGGCGACCCAGCGCGTCGATGCTTCAACCTGTTCCACCGTGCCGGAATAGACGACCGAGTCGAGAATAGCCAGGCTGCCCCAGCCGGAGCTGATGTTTGCATTCTTAAAGACGCCGCCAACAGCCTGGTAATCGGGGTGAGCGTTCCAGGCGGGCAACGCCGGATCGTCAAACTCGTCGACAAAAGTGAGCGCCACATCCGCTTCGATATCCAGCGGCGTGGTGATAGGGTTGAACTCGCGGATGCTGCTGGCGTTGTTGCCGGCGTCCCAGGAGCGGATGGCAAAGTAATATGTACGCCCGCCTTGCAGCCCGCTGGACAAGGTCACCGTCTCCGTGCCGCCGACCGACCCCTTGCTGTTGCGACCCGGTCGGTCGATGGACACCGGCGTTCCCTGGCGAAAGTTGCTCGAATTGATCGGCACGTCGACCATGTAGCGCAATTCATATAAATTCGGTCGGCCGGTAAAGTTATCGTCGCCCGGCGTGTACCATTCGAGACGAATGGTGTTGTCGTCGACGGCATAGCTGGCGTCGTTGCGCACGGTGATCGGGTTGGGGGCGTTGGCATCGCCGCTGATCACCAATCGAGACAAATCGGCGTATTCCTCGGCCATGTTTTGATAGCCCTCTTTTTCCGGGTGCGTCAGGTCGGGCAGCCAGGAGATGCTGCCGGGAACCTGCGAATACATATCCACGACAACCATTTTGGCCGACGCCGCGCCGTCGAAAAACATTTTCTCGATTTCCGCGTTAAAGTCGCGCACTTTTTGAACTTCAATATAATTGTCATCGAGCTTGGGAATGATTTTGGAAACGAGGATATATTGAACGCTGGCCTCGCGTTCGATTTGTTTGATCAGCTTGCGAAGCTTTCCCGACATGCTCCATTCATTGGTGTAGGGGCCGGCGTCGTCATGACCGAGATTGTTGGTGCCCAGGTGAAGGAGAACAATTTCCGGCTGATAAGTTTGCAGCGCCGGGGTTATATCCAGCACGCCGCCGCTGAAAAAGTCGTCAATTTTACGGCCGCTCTCAAAGTGGCCGACATAAGGCGCCGGACCGTAACCGCCGACAAATTCAAAATCAATGCCCCAGTTGCTTAATTGATCATACAACCTTTTGCGGAAACCGGGGTCGGCGGCATCCGGAGGGTTGGTGCCGCCGCCGGGTACGCCCTCTTTACCGTCGGTAATGGAATTGCCGACCGGCATGATTTTCCAGGTATAGGCAAAAGCGTAATGCGCTGTGGCGAAAGTAAACAGAATAATCAAAATGAATAGGATGCTCTTTCCAAAGTGTCTATGGTCCTGCAAGAGAACGCCTCCGTTCGAATAGTCATTTCCAAATTTGATGCAATAAATCGCGAGTACATTTGCAAAGAGCATACCCTCGCTCAAATAAAAACAATTGACGGACATTCCGGCACAGAAAAGATCAGATTGTTTTGTAAGATGTTATAATTATGGAAGATGGGAACGTTGAACCTTGCGGGCGGGCAATAACTTTTTCAATATAAAAACGGCGGCTGAAAAAACCGGGAGGGATAACAAGGCTTTTTGTTCCAGTGAAATACAGATTGAATCAACTGTAAACATTAAAAAATATAATAAAGTTTGAGGCTGAACTTGGGACCACTGTAGTTATCGGTCAACCCAACGCGTTTCGGAAAGACGGCATACAGGTATTGATACTCCAGTCCCAGCCCCAGATGGTCTTGCAACAGAAAATCAATGCCCGCCCCCAGGTTAAATCCCCAGCCGGCGCGATCCAGCGGTATGCGTTCATCCTCGGAGTTCATCGGTTCTTCGCGCGACCATATTGCCGCCACGCCGTAGGAGGCATAAGGACTGATATTGTTTTCCGGGAGCACGATGTATTTCAGATCAAACGACAGATGCCGCAGGGTGACGGATTCCAGGGCAACCTCTTTAAGATGCTGCTGCCGCCACTGCATGAGCGAGATGCGCAGCGAATGACTTTTAATAATCGGCGATGTAAAAGTGACGCCGAAATAGGGGCCGGCGCCGTCAACATTTTTTAGCGGCTGGCTGGGATAATCGTCCAGGGAGCTTGGCTTCCAGACACCAAATTCGGCGCCCATATTGACTCGACTCGGAGAATCCTGGGCGGACACGCTTGTAATCGCCGCAATAAGCGCAAAAAGAAAAAGTATTCGGTTTATTCGCACGGTCATTGTTCTCTAACTGCCGGTTGTCATTGATTGCTGAATTAGACGCGTGAAATGCAAATGAGTTTCACTTTGGATAAAACAGGGAAAGCGATTGAATAATTTTATTGATTCTGACCCACTTAATTCTCGCCCTGGTTTTTCTCCGCATGGGGCGTTGCTTCGACCGGCGCCTGGAAGCCGATGGGCTTGTTCGACTTGCCGGGTTCGCTCATGACTTTGATCTCGCCGAACTGCTCTTCATACTTGGCGATGTTATCATTTAAAGCGTTCAAAAGAGACTTTGCATGTTGCGGCGTCATGATAATGCGCGCATACACTTTGGTTTTGGGCACGCCGGGCAGCACGCGGGTAAAGTCGATGATAAACTCCGCTGGAGAATGGGATATAATCGCCAGGTTGGCATAAATGCCCTCGGCTTCCTTTTCGCCAAGCTGGATATTTAATTGTTGCGGTTGTTGGACGTTAGCTGACATTGTTTTCTCCACTGATTTATATTTCTTAACTGGCTCCCCGGCTTTGTTCATCAGAATAATCGTTTTGCCTGTTCCGCGGAGCAAGATTGCATTGCGGCTATTTTAGAGTTTTAATTATAAGTATTCTAACAGTTAACTTCAACAAAAATATATATGAATAGAGTTCAAAAGTATTTTGTTCATAAATAGGAGGTCCTTGTACAGATTGCTTTTGCGTTTTCTTTTGCTTGCATAACATTTTATTTTATACTAAATTACAGTAAAATAAGCGTAATAGAAGATCTTCCTCTTCGTCTCAAATGAACAAATAAAAAATATGAGTTCATCTTCCGATAACAAACGTCTTTTTCTTATTGACGCTATGGCGCTAGCCTATCGCGTTTATTTCGCCTTTGCGCGCAATCCCCTCATCAATTCCCGCGGTGAAAATGTCAGCACCGTGTATGGATTTACAAACGCCCTGCTTAATATTCTTGATAACGAAAAACCCGATTATTTCGCCGTTGTTTTCGATACGCCGGAGCCGACATTCCGACACAAACTGTACACAGAGTACAAGGCGCAGCGAGCCGATATGCCGGACGATATGGTCGATCAACTGCCGCGTATCAAGGAGATGCTCGACATCCTGAAAATTCCCGCCATAGAAAATCCCGGCTTTGAGGCGGACGACATCATTGGCACGCTTGCCAAACAGGCGAGCGAGCAAAACCTGAAAACAATTATCGTCACCGGCGACAAGGACATGATGCAGCTCGTCAACTCCAGGACGCTGGTCCTGAATCCGAAACGAGGCGGCGTGGACCCGGAATGGCTGGACGAACGCGGCGTGCAGGAAAAGATCGGGTTGCCGCCGCAAAAGATCATTGACTACCTGGCGCTGATGGGCGATTCCTCGGACAACATCCCCGGCGTTCCCGGCATTGGTCCCAAAACGGCGTTGAAGCTATTGCAGCAATACGGCGACCTGGACGGCGTTCTGAAAAATATCGAACATATAACCGACAAGCGCGCCCACACAGCCCTGGCCGCCAACGCCGAATCCGCACTCCTCTCCAAGCAGTTGGCGACAATTCACAGGGATGTCCCTCTCGACGTAAAACCGACGGATTTGCGCGTCGGCGAGGTTGAACGGGAAAAGGCGTTTGAATTCTTCCAACAGATGGAGTTTCGTACATTGGTCGATCGTTTTGCGCCCGAAAAGCCGGCCCTGAAAAGGGACTATCGACTTGTGCAGACGCCTGACGATTTGCAAACCCTGGTGAAAAATATGAAAAGCGCGCGGCGCGTGGCCCTTGACACCGAGACGACGCATAAAGATCCCATGCGCGCCGACCTGGTCGGGCTCTCCTTTTGCATGGAAGAGGGCGTCGCCTGGTACATACCCGTCGATGGGCCGCAGGACATCACCAGCGACAGCAAGCCTCTCGATCGCAAGTTTGTGCTGGACTCGCTCAAGCCGTTGCTCGAGGATGGCGATATACAAAAATGCGCCCATAACGCCAAATATGACATCATTGTGCTGTCGCATTACGGCATCGATGTAAGCGGCCTGGCGTTTGACACCATGGTGGCAAGTTATCTTATCGACCCCTCGGCCCGGCAGCACAACCTGGACGCCCTGGCCCTGGATAACTTTAACATCAAAAAGATTCCCACATCGGCGCTCATCGGCAAGGGCGTCAAGCAGATCACCATGGCCCAGGTCCCGATCGACCAGGTCGCCGAGTACGCATGTGAAGATGCGGATGTGACCTGGCGGCTGTGGCGGCGCTTTGAACCCCGCATCGCTGAATTGGATCTGAAACCGTTGCTCGACGATGTCGAGATGCCGCTCATTCACGTCCTCATCAGTATGGA
>JAJRST010000607.1 GCA_024278645.1 bacterium
TATCGAGACCATGCAACGCTACATCCTGGGCACTCTCAAAAGAGACGGCGGTCTGTTCCGGAAACCCTCACATGCAATCAATTATCTGGAATCGCATGACGATCATACGCTGGGCGACTTTATTCGCATCGGCCTCGGCGGTTCCGAGCAGGTCGCCGATGTCGACGCCAACGCCGTCCTCTCCGGGGAACAGCTCATGCTTAACAAACTTGGCGCGCTCTTCCTCTTTGTCAGCCAGGGAGCGGTGATGATTCACCAAGGCCAGGAGTGGGCGCGCAGCAAGGTCATCGCCCCCACGGATGCGCCGGACGAACGGGTGGGCTATATCGATCATAACAGCTACAACAAAGACAACGAAACCAATTGGTTGAATTTTAGTCATGCAAATATGAATGCGGAATTGCTCGACTATTACAAAGGATTGATCCGTTTGCGCAAGTCGCATCCGGCGTTTCGACGCTCTAAAAGATCGGATTTTACCTTTTTTAATAGCGCTGACAATTCCTTTGCATTTGCTTTTCATTTGCAAAAAACAAGCTCCGGCGACGCAAACGAGTTTTTCGTCATTGTCAACGGCGACCGTGACAAGTCAGCCGGTTTTGATTTGCCATCCGGCGCTTGGTCAGTCGTCGTTGATGGCGAGCGCGCCGGAACAAAAGAGCTTTACAGAATCGAAAACCTTATCGAAGCGCCGCCGTCCAGCGGATTGGTGTTGATGCGATGATTCGGGCCCGCAAGGGCCTTTTTATTTTGGGATATAAACATTCGGAGCACAGAGTGGAACAAAGGAAGCTGTTGTCTTCGGTCCTTGTAAAGCCCACCGGGCCAAAGTGCAACCTGGATTGCGCCTATTGTTTTTACTTGAAAAAGGATGATCTTTTCGGTCGTCAAAAGATATATCGCATGAGCGAGGATATTCTGCGTACGATGGTCAAGCAGGTGATGTGGCAGGGCGGCCCGCAAGTATCCTTTGGCTGGCAGGGGGGAGAGCCGACGCTCATGGGGCGCCCGTTTTTTGAACGCGCCGTCGAATACCAGGCGCGATTCGGCAGACAGGGACAAGTCGTGGGCAATGGTCTGCAAACCAACGGCGTTTTAATCAACGAGGACTGGGCGCTGTTTTTACGCGATGCACAATTTCTCGTCGGTCTGTCTCTTGACGGACCGCGGCATATTCATGATAAATATCGCCGTTTCCCCAATGGACGATCAAGTTGGGAATATGTCGTCAAGGCGCGAGACATAATGCTCAATAAAGGCGTTGAGGTGAACGCCCTGGTTGTGGTGAATGATTACTCGGTTAAATATGCGCGGGAAATTTACGAGTACCACAAAAGCAACGGCTTGACTCACATGCAGTTCATTCCCTGCGTCGAGCCTGATCCGCTCGATCCAACCAAAGCCGCCGCTTTTACCGTTGATGCGGAAGCTTACGGCGAATTTTTATGCGATATTTTTGATCTGTGGTCGACGGATTTTAAAAACGGGCGTCCGACGACATCGATACGCTGGTTCGATTCCGTTTTTTACACCTATGTTGGCCTGGAAGCGCCGGAGTGCACGCTTTTGCGCGAATGCGGCGTTTACGTCGTCGTCGAGCATAACGGCAATGTCTATGCCTGTGATTTTTTCGTTGAACCCAAATGGCAGCTTGGCAACGTAATGACCGGCAAGCTGGACGATATGCTGAATTCTCCGCTGCAAAATGAATTCGGAAAAATTAAGGCAGAGCTGCCGGCGGAATGCCATTCCTGTCAATGGTTGAAGCACTGCCGGGGCGGCTGTCCAAAGGATCGCCAGGGCGACCCGCGCGACCATGGATCCAATCACTTTTGCCGCTCTTATATAAAGTTTTTTGAACATGCGGACGCCAGGCTGAAAAAGATGGCGGAGGCGTGGAGGCGAGAGCAGCGTCAGCAATCAGTGGACAATTCAACGAAAATATCTTTTGGCAACGTGGGGCGAAATGATCCGTGCCCGTGCGGCAGCGGAAAGAAATATAAGAATTGTCATGGAAAGCCGACTTGAGTATAAAAGCAAGAGACCAACAAATAAAAAAAGGTCTGACGAATTCGTCAGACCTTTTTTGTGCCGAAGGTGGGACTCGAACCCACACGGGCTTGCGCCCACACGGCCCTGAACCGTGCGCGTCTACCAATTTCACCACTTCGGCAAAAAGCTGATAAATATAATGAACGTGCTGTAAAAATGCAAGATGTTTTGTGAAAAATGAAGCGCTTTTTAAAGCCTTTTTCTTGATTTTCACTTTTTTTACTCGTAGATTTACAGACTTAACTGGGAAAAATTGTGGCTAAAGAAAAACAAAAACAGCAAATATCGCTGTCGAATAAAAGAGCGTTTCACGATTACGAGATACTCGAAAAATACGAGGCGGGCATTGTGCTGCACGGCACGGAAGTAAAATCGCTTCGCCAGGGACGCGCCAGTTTTAAAGACAGCTATGCCAAGGTGATTGACGGCGAACTGTGGGTTGTTAATTTACATATTACACCCTATGACCATGGTGGGTACTCTAATCACGATCCTGTGCGGCGGCGCAAGCTTTTGTTGCACAAGCATGAGCTTCGACGGCTCATCGGCAAAATCGAAGAGCGTGGCTTGACCGTGGTGCCGTTGCGAATTTATTTCAAAGGAAGTTATGCAAAAATGCAGATCGGCCTGGCGCGCGGTAAAAGAATGCATGACAAGCGCAAGGATATCGCCAAGCGCGACATGACGCGTGATGCGCAACGAGAGCTAAAGGACAAGTACCGTTTGAAAATATAGACGATTGCGGAGTGTTATAGTGGCTGCAGAAAAAAATGTATTTGATGAACTAAAAAGACGCGGATTTGCCGCTCAGACAACGGACCCCGAGCCGCTGTACGAACTGCTCGGCAGAGAGTCGGTGACCTTTTACATCGGCTTTGACCCAACGGCCGACAGTCTGCATGTCGGGCATCTCATGGGCGTTATGGCGATGACCATCATGCAACGCTATGGGCATCGCCCGATCGCCATCGTAGGCGGCGGCACGGCCATGGTTGGAGATCCCAGCGGCAAAACGGAAATGCGCAAGATGTTGACCCGAGAGCAGATTGTCGCCAATACGGAAAAAATTAAAGCGCAATTGTCGAGATACCTTGATTTCGGCAAAGGCAAGGCGCTTCTCATTGACAACTATGAATGGCTGGGCTCGCTTAATTATATCGAGTTCCTTCGCGACGTCGGGCGGCATTTCAGCGTGAATAAAATGCTGACCTATGAAACATATAAAAGACGCATGGAGACCGGCCTCTCGTTTCTGGAATTCAATTACCAGCTTTTACAGTCCTACGACTTTTATATGTTGTATAAAAAATACAACTGTAAACTGCAGATGGGCGGCGACGACCAATGGGCCAACATTCTCGCCGGCGCAGACCTGATTCGTCGTATGGAGGGCGCCGACGTTTACGGCCATACTTTCCCGCTCATCACCACAGCAACCGGCCAAAAGATGGGCAAAACCGAAGCCGGCGCCGTGTGGCTGGATGCCGACAAGACGTCGCCCTATGACTATTACCAATACTGGGTCAATGTTGATGATCGGGATGTCGTCAAGTTCCTTTCCTTCTTTACGCTGTTGCCGATGGATGAGATTGACGCCCTGAAAACTCTCCAGGGCGCCCAGTTTAACATCGCCAAAACCGTGCTTGCTTATGAAGCCACCAAGATGACGCATGGCGAGGAAGCGGCGCAACACGCGTTAAAAGCGGCAATGGCGGCTTTTGGCGCCCGAAAAATACCGGCTGATTTCTTACCCTCGAGCACCATTCCTCGCGGCGCGGTTTAGGCGAGCGATGAAAAGATACCGAGTATCGAAGTGGAAAAGTCGGTTATTGAAAAACAGCCCAAAATTCCGGAGTTTTTTGGAGATTACAAGCTGACAAGTTCGCGTGGCGAGGCGCGGCGTCTTGTCCAGCAGGGCGGCGTTTATATTAACAATGAACGAGTCTCGAGCATTGACGCCTCTCTTTCATTAAATGATATTGTCGACAACAAGATAGCTATACGGATCGGCAAGAAAAAGCATTACCATATTGTGATAAAATAGCCGTTTTTATGACCTTTACCGTAAAAAGCGCTTGCAAAAGAATATAAAAAGGTTAACTTTAGGGCTGTCATTTTTTGTGAGAGAAGTTTGGGATATATGCTGTGCGGCGTTTTTCGGAGAAAAAAAGACGGATTGCAGCGAGAAACTTCTTGACATTGTAAAGTAAAAATGATATATTTTAAGGCTTTGCTTCAGCGGATAAAGGAGCGAGGTTTTTTTTACTGAAAGAGTGTTCTTTGACAAGCGTGCATGGCCCTTGAAGAGTTTGAGTGATTGCTCATACTTACATGCAAGAAGAAGATAAAAGATA
>JAJRST010000608.1 GCA_024278645.1 bacterium
CGCATCCGCCTCGCGCATGACGGCGTCCACGGCGAGGCTGACATTGCCGCTGTATTGCGCCGCCTTGGCGAATGCCTGCGACGCCTCGGTGAAGCGGCCCAGCTCCTGCGCCGAATAGCCGAGGCCGTACCAGGCGTCGGCCAGGCGTTCTGATTTCGGGTAGCTGTCAATGAATTTTTTATAATGCGCATAGGCCTTGCCATAGTCGGCCAGCTTGTAAAAGGCCTCGGCCTTCCAAAAGAGCGCCTTTTCGGCGGCCCGGGCTT
The DNA here is from genome assembly GCA_024278645.1 of bacterium. Classification (GTDB taxonomy): domain Bacteria; phylum Zhuqueibacterota; class Zhuqueibacteria; order Residuimicrobiales; family Krinioviventaceae; genus JAJRST01. The sequence continues at coordinate 267 of JAJRST010000608.1, forward strand.
TGGGGTGATTTTGCAGCACAGCGTCAAACTGCGAAACGGCGGCGGCGTAATCGCCGTTTTTGAATTTTATCCAGCCCAGCTTGTATAAAGCGGACGCCTTGATTTCGTCATCGTCGAAAAGCTGCGCCGTCATGTTGAACGCCTTTTCCGCTTCGTTCAGGTCGTTCAGCGCCAGAAAGCATTCCCCGATCATCAGCGAGGATTCGGGCGCGGTTTTGGCATCCGGGTAGTCCTGCGCGATTTTGAGAAACTTGCTCTGCGCCGCGCGATACCGCCCGTTGCGAAATTCCAGCGACGCCAGCTCGAACAGTGCGTTGGCCGACTCTTTGGCGTCGGCGTAATTGTCGAGGACCTGTTGAAAGGCCAGCCGCGCCTGTTTTTCATCGCCGACGAGCAGATAATTGCGCCCGGCCTGGAATGAGGCCGAGGCGATCAGCTCGCGGTCGTCGCTCATTTCCGGCACGCGGGCGAAAGCAGCGGCGGCCCTGGAGTACTCATCCATCTCGTGCAGCGCCCACCCGGCGCTGTGCTGCGCGTCGTCGCTGTATGCCGAGTCGTTCATTTTGACGACCTCCGTATAGGCGGCGAGCGCCTTTTTATATTCGCCCTTGCGGAAAAAGGATTCGCCGATGAAAAATTGCGCCTCGCCGCGCAGGGGATTGTCAGGATAATCGACAATCGCCTGCGTCAGCTTGTCAATGGCCTCGGAGTACTTGCCCATGCCGTAAAGCGTAAAACCGATGCGATAGACGGCCTGCGGCAAAAGCGGGCTGTTCGGATAGGTCTCGATCAGTTTTTTATAGGCCAGCATGGCTTCGTTCCACTTGCCGCCCTCCTCCTGGATGTAGGCGATGGAATAAAAGGCGTAATCGGCCAGCGGCCCTTGCGGATCGGCCTGAATGACTTTTGCATAATAATTCAACGCCGTTTTGCCGTCGCCGCTACGGTAGGCCGCCTCGGCGAACCAGTAGAGTCCGTTGGGGTGCAGCGCGCTTTTAGGATGCTGTTCGAGAAAGAGCTTGAGCGCCGTTTTCGCCTCTTCATACTGGCCGGCGTTCACCAGCGCCTCGCCGATGCGAAAGGCGGCCTTGTCGCGCAAGCCGATGGCCGGGTAATTGGAGAGCAGCTCGCGATAGGCGGCCACGGCGCGGCTGTAATCCCCTTTTTGAAAATAGCACTCGGCGACCAGAAATTGCGCCTCCTCGGCGTAGGGGCTGTTTTTGTAGCGCCGCAAAAAGTCGCGAAATTGGTCGGCCGCCAGATCGTACAACCGGTCGTTGAACATGCCCTTGGCGGTGAAGAACGCCTGCTCGGCCTTTTCGTCGATGGTCTGCGCCGAAAGCGGCGCCGACGCAACGGCCATCGCGGCGATCAAAAGGGTGAAAAATACCAGGCGAGATGATCTCGTATGTCTCATGTGCCTCGTCTTTGAATTTTTTCTTTTTTTCGAGTTATTTACAAGACGCAAAAAATATTTTCGTGTTCCGTAAAACATTACGATTAATTCACAAAAATTGCAAGGGGGATTTCGAAAACATGGGACGGAATAAAAGAAAATGATTTTCCAAATGTTTCAGTTTTTCTGTTTTCCAATTTGACACGGAGGGTCACGGAGAAGCACAGAGATTCACGGAGTGATTTGCGCCGGTTTCCTCCGAAGCTGTATCAAAAGCATTATTCGCCCGTCAGATGATCGGGATCAGCGCAAAAGAATCGTTTTTTCAACCACGGTGTAGTCGCCCGATTTCAGAATGCAAAAATAAACGCCGCTGGCCAGTCTTTCGGCGGCAAAATTTATTTTATGACGGCCGGCCGTAGCCACCTCGTCATACAGGGTCATGACTTTTCGTCCGAGTATATCGTAAATCTCAATGGTGATCTGTGCCGATTTGGGCGCTGTAAACTCAATCAATGTATGCGAGTTGAACGGGTTGGGAAAATTTTTAAGGCTGAATTGAACCGGTTGAGAGTTCACAGATTCTTTCACAGCCACGCCTGGCGAGCGGCTAAAGATAAAGGCGCGGCCGTTCTCCTTTCCTGCGGCATTGCTTTCAGGCGCGCCGACAATCAACTCGTTATAACTGTCACGATCGACATCTCCGACAAAAGAAACGCTGCTCCCGAATCGATCCCTGTCCGCTTCGCCGGTTAAAAGCACATCAGTCGCACCGGACATTGGGGAACCGCCGTAAAAAACAAAGGCGCCCGGGCCGTCGCTCTGCGGCGCCCCGACAATGACATCGGCAAAGCCGTCATTGTTGAGGTCTCCGGTCAGCGAGACGCCATGACCGAAGGAACGCTCTCTCCGGCGAAGAGAGAACGACGTCGGCGATATTGTCCGGCGTCGAACCTCCGAAATAAACATAGACGCGGCCGTCCTGCCGAGCCCCGGCAAGCGGCGCGCCCACAACGACGTCATCGTAGCCGTCGCCGTTCACGTCGCCGCCGCCCGATACGCTAAAGCCGAATAAATCTGCGGACATTTCACCGCCCATGATGATATCCGCCGCGTCATCCATGTGTGGAGAGCCAAAGTAGAGATACGCGCTGCCGGCATCCTCGCCGTTGGCGTCGTTCAAAAAGGCGCCGACGATTACATCATCATAGCCGTCGCCATTGACGTCGCCGGCAGAGGATGCGCTGAATCCGAATTTGTCATCGGCCGCTTCGCCGGACAGGAAAACGTCGACCGAATCATCCATGACCGCGCCGCCATAAAAAATAAAAGCCCCGCCCGATACAGAGCCGTTGCCCTCCGCACTGAAAGCGCCCACCAGCACGTCGTCATAGCCGTCGCCGTTGACGTCGCCGGCCGAAGCGACGCTGGCGCCAAAGTTTGCATTTTCGCTTTTTCCTCTCAAAACGACATCGGCTGTCGTATCGATGACCGCACCGCCCAAATGGATATAAACACAACCCGCGTTTTCGCCCGCCGCATCGTTTCCCGGCGCCCCGATGATCAGATCATCATAGCCGTCGTTGTTCACATCGCCGGCG
>JAJRST010000075.1 GCA_024278645.1 bacterium
AAATCTTCCTGGGATTGAATGGCCGCGTCGTCGGCGAGGGCGTGGGCGATGAATACATAGTCTTCGCCGTTGCGGATATAGTTGCGCATCTGCCGGGCGCGCGCCGCCCAGATCGGGTCGAGCTGGATGTAATGTTCGATGTTCACCCCGCCGCTGAAATTGGCATAGGCGTTGTAGCCGCTCACCAGGCACTCTTTGATGCTGTCGACGATGACGCCGTCAAAATCGAGCGCCAGGATGTCGCTTGTTCTGTTAAATGTGTGCAATGGATTCTCCTCCGATTCGAAGACCTAATATAGATATTCCCGGCCTCAATCTCAAATTAATTATTTGCACCGGCGTGAATGAATTTCATTATTTTCAATGAAATCCTTGACACCATTTTAATTTTTTGCTATATTGTTAAAAGTTCAAGTTGAAAAAGGGTAGATCGTCCCATGCTCACACAATATGTACAACGTACACAACTTTTTTGGTCGTTCTGGTGGGGCTGGCGTAGTACATATTATTGCAGTGGGATTGAGATGTTGTAGAAAAAATTCAGGCTTTTGTGAAAGAATCCCGGCCCGCTGCAAATGTGCAGCGGGCTTTTTTTATATATTGATGCGAAAGCGGCGTTTGCAATCTTGCCAAAGGACAAGGGCGTCCTGTTTTTTTCATCTCTGTTTTTAATCAAAACACTGACCTTGCATCTATTGTCTTCAAAGCAGTATTGAAATAAAAGCCTTTGGATATTTTAAATGTCATCATTATAACCCTATCACCTTTAGGAGGAAAAGTAGTATGTCTGACACAAAGTTTGTTCTCTCTGAAAAAGAAATACCGCGGCAATGGTACAACCTCGCCGCCGATCTGCCCAAAGCGCCGTTGCCGCCGCTTGGCCCGGATGGCAATCCCATCAGTCCGGATATGCTGGCGCCCGTGTTTCCGATGAACCTCATCGAGCAGGAAGTGAGCAGCGATCGCTGGATCGACATCCCGGAAGAGATTTTGGAGATTTACAGCATGTGGCGTCCGTCGCCCCTGTATCGCGCCAAACGTCTGGAAAAGCTGCTGGATACGCCGGCGCGCATCTATTATAAAAACGAAGGCGTCAGCCCGGCGGGTTCGCACAAGCCGAACACGGCGGTGCCGCAAGCCTGGTACAACAAACAGTTTGGCATCGAGCGTTTGACCACGGAAACCGGCGCCGGGCAGTGGGGCAGCGCCCTCTCTTTTGCCTGCTCCCTCGTCGGCCTGGAATGCAAGGTTTTCATGGTGCGCATTTCATTCGACCAAAAGCCCTTCCGCCGTCTGATGATGGAGGCCTGGGGCGGCAAGTGCATCCCCAGCCCGAGCACCGCAACGCAGGCCGGGCGAAACATCCTCGAGCAGATGCCGGACACCCCCGGAAGCCTGGGCATCGCCATTTCAGAGGCCGTCGAAGCGGCTGTCACCGACGAGAGCGGTAAAACGCGTTATTCCCTGGGCAGCGTGTTGAATCATGTCATGCTGCACCAGACCATCATCGGCCAGGAGGCCAAAAAGCAGTTGGCGTTGGCCGGGGAGAAAAAAGCGGACGTTATCATCGGCTGCGCCGGCGGCGGCTCCAACTTTGCCGGCCTGGCGTTCCCGTTTGTCCTCGATAAAATCAACGGCGAGGACATCACTATCATCCCCGTGGAGCCGGCCTCTTGTCCGACAATGACCCGCGCACCGTTTGCCTACGATCATGGCGACACCGCCGGCATGACGCCGCTGCTGCCCATGCACTCCCTGGGTCACAATTTTGTGCCGCCGCCGATTCACGCCGGCGGCTTGCGCTACCACGGCATGGCGCCGTTGGTCAGCCACGCCATTGAATTGGGCCTGCTGGAGCCGCTGGCGCTGCACCAGCTCGAATGTTACGACGCCGCGGTCAAGTTTGCCCGCACGGAAGGCTTTATTTCCGCGCCGGAAACGAGCCATGCTATTGCGGCGACCATCAAGGAAGCCCTGAAGGCCAAGGAAGAGGGCAAGGAAAAAGTGATTCTGTTCAACTGGAGCGGTCATGGGTTGATGGACCTGAAGGGATACGAGATGTATTTCGGCGGCCAGTTGCAGGATTATGCGTTGCCGGATGAAGAAATCGAAAAATCCGAAGAAATTCTGAAAACTTATCCGAAACCGGTTATTGTGTAACATACCGGGGGCGTCCGCGCCGGACGCCCCTTTTTTCCACGGAGAGCGTTATGATTACGGATTACGATCATCTGGAAATTCGCTGCCCGATGCTCGGCCACCCCTTGAATTTTTCATATTGTCGTACTGCAAATCTCGGCGAGCCGTGTCGCAAAATTCTTGACTGCTGGTTCGAGCGATTTCCGGTCGAGAACTTTGCAAGGCAAAATTTTTCAAGGGAAGCAATGGAAAAGATTGCCGCTTCGCCCAAACCCAAAATTCTCGGCATTCTCGAAATTGTGCAACGGGCGCAGGCGGTCAAGAAAAACGAGGAAGCGACGAGGAAATAGCGCAGGATGAAAATAAATCCGTTTTTTGTCATTCACTTTTCTTGCTTTTCATTGCAAAATGTATTATTCTTTTCAAATAATGAAAGGATGATGCATGAAGCGTCTCGCCTGGTTGACCGACATTCACCTTGATTTTCTGCAACTTGAAAGTATTCAGGAGTTTTGCTACGCCGCCCTGGAAGCCGATCCCGACGTCTTTTTAATCGGCGGCGACATCAGCATTGCGCCGATGCTGCACACGCATTTGCGCATTATCGAGCACTATTGGAAGCGCCCTGTTTATTTTGTTCTGGGGAATCATGATTATTACCGCGGCTCGATCGATGGCCTGCGTAGGGAATTGCCTGCATTTTTGCAAGAGCATGACAATCTCAAATGGCTTCCCCTGGAAGGCGTGGTGGAGCTTTCTCCGGACGTCGCTCTCATCGGCCACGGGCTCTGGGCCGACGGTCGTCTGGGCGCCGGTTCGGCTTCGCAAATACTGCTCAATGACTATGCCTTGATCGAGGAGCTGACGGGTCTGGGGCAAAAGGAGTTGTTCAAAAGGTTGTACGCGCTTGGCGACCGGGCCGTCGCCGAGTTTGAACCGCTGCTGCGTCGGGCTTTGGCGGAATATAAACATGTTTACGCCCTTGTACACGTACCGCCGTTTCAGGAGTCCGCCTGGTATAATCACCACATCTCCGACGAGCAGTATTTGCCGCACTTTGCCTGTCATGCCGTGGGCGAGATGATTCGTGATGTGATGCGGGATTATTCGGAGAAAAGACTAACCATACTATGCGGGCACACGCATGGCGCCGGGGAATCGAGGATAGCGGATAATATTTTCGTCAAAACCGGGGGCGCGCGTTACGGCCATCCAAAAGTGCAGGAGATTCTTGTCGTAGACGAGCGCCAGGACCCATGAAATAAAAAAAGCCGGTTGCAAAACCGGCTATTGCATCTTCCATTCAAGCTTGGCGCCGCAAGAAGCGCAGAATCTGTCACCCGGCTTTACAGGAGCTTTACATTCGGGGCAAGCAGGCGTTTTCTGCGGGGCAATTTTGTTTTTCGCCTGTTCGATTTCCTTTTCCAGTTCTGTGGTAATCTCCTGCATGGAGACGCCGCTTATACTCTTTATGCGGGCGTCTATTTCTTTTTGCGACTTGCGATGTTCGGCTACGAGAGATTCATAGTCTTCGTCCGACAATTTGCCGGTTTCATAGTCGAACTCTAAATCTTAAATGATGTTTTGCAGCATGTTTTGCTGATACAGCAGTTCGCTCAATCGCGAATCCTGCTCGGACATATATTGTTGCGCCGCCTGCTGATGTTTTATGAGAGGCACTGCCACATAAGCGACAAAGCCGATTACCATGAGGGATGTAATGATTTCAAACATAAAAAAATCCTGTACGTTATTGATCTGCAAAGCGCAGCATCTGGCTTTGTCTTTAATTCTCACGTTTATGATCCGGCCAGATGGCCACAAGCGTGCCGATGACCATAATTGTGCCTCCGATCCAAATCCACATGACCAACGGATTGATCAAAACACTGATGGTGGCCACTTGCGACACCCTGTTGTAATCTGCTAAAATGACATAAATGTCCTCTTTCAACGTGGAGCGGATGCCGACCTCGGTCGACGGTTGAAAGTTTTCGAACAAATGTTTTTCAGAGGAAAACCTGCCGATCTCCTTGCCATCTCTGTTGATGATAAAATGGGCGGAATCGATGAAACGGTCCTTGCCGCGGTCGCGAGTGATGCCG
>JAJRST010000609.1 GCA_024278645.1 bacterium
CAAACTCCACCGGCAGCGCTTCGATGCGGGAGGTCTGCGACGCGCCGGCGACGTCGGTTTTGCGCATCAGTCGTTTTTCCAGCACAAACGCCTCTTTGAACATCTCGTCGATGGCGCGGATATCCAGTTTCAGAAAGGCGTCCTGCTCGATGTTTGACAACCGGATTTGCACGATGGCGTCCTTGATCGCGCTTTTTGCCAGGGGCTCCAAATGTCCGTAAATCTGCGTCGCCGTCAGACCGCCGCAATCGACGTCCGGCGCCACGATCATCGGGCGCGTATTGATCTCATGATAGGAGCGCTCGCCGCTTTCGAGATCGACCAGCAGCCAGCCGCAGGTGCTGTTGTGTTCGTTCAAACTCGTCCGCTCGGTGGAGCTTGAATAGCAGGCGTTGTCCTTGACCTGCACGTACCGATGGTAATGCCCCAGGGCGATGTAATCGAAACTTTTGCCGATGATGTTCTCCACATCCGGCAGCCGTTGTTCGTTGAATTCGCCCATGCCGTATTCGGCGCCGCCCCAGGCGCCGTGGGAAATCAGCACGTTGCGCCCGGAGCCGACGCTCTCTTTCAGCGCCGCGAACGCCGCGTCCATTTCCTCGGTGAGCGAACAGTGCGGTACGCAATGAAAGTCGATGCCGTTGATGCTGAACTTTTCATATCGGCTGCGGTACGCGGCGTGGACGTTGGCAAACAGGTCGATGGATTCAAAAATTGAGCCGGTGGTGCGAATTCGCGGCGTCTCGTGATTGCCGGAGACCAGCACCAAGGGAATGCCGGCGTCATTGATCCGTTGGATGCTCTGCATGGCCACGTGAATGGCGCGGTTGCTGGGCCGCGGCGTGTGAAACAGATCGCCGGCATGGACGACGACGTCCGGCTTGTGTTCAAAAATCGCCTCGATCGCCTGCCGCCAGGCGTTGTAAAAGTCCTGCTCGCGCTGGTTCAGGCCCGTTTCCGCATCGATTTTGTTATATTCGGAAAACCCCAGATGGGTGTCGGAAAAGTGGAAAATCTTCATAAAATTCCTTATTTTAGATCAATATACAAACATTTGCAGGAATTGTCAAGACGGCGGCGTCCACGCAAAAGTCGGCGCCTGCATTTATAATAAAGGAGTGATTTAACTTTATTTACCGGGATGATATCAAGCCCGGATATGGTTGTATGCTAAGAACTGACTAATTCACGCCGTCGCCAACAGCAAGACTGCCGGAGATAATGCTTAAAAATCATCAGAAAACACTTTTTTCCGTCATCGGATCGAGGCCGTTGTATCGATTGCATTTTTTCTTTTTGCTCTCTATATTTTTATGGCAATGTTCGGATCCGACGCGGGACAACCCCCTGGACCCGTTGTCGCCGCATTACAACCATTACTCGGCCATCGAGGGCGTTGTCTGGTCTTTTTATCCGCCGTATCGCAGCATTGCCGACGTCGTCGTCTCTGTCGATTCCGACCGGCTGCAAACCCTTTCCGATGAAAACGGTCGCTTTTTTTTCCAGCGTCTCGGAAAGTCGAACCATACACTCGTGGCATCCAGGGAAGGCTATGCACCCGACACCCTTTTTGTCGATGCAAGTCAAGCGGAGGTGCATAAAATCGAGTTCCATCTCGATGCACTGCCGACCTTTTTCGACATCCGGGCCACATCGCGCCACATCAGCCGCTGGTGGCCGACGACCGATTTGTATATCCTGGACATCCGGGCCGTCGTTCGCGACGAGGATGGCCCGACTGACATTCAAACCGTTTATTTAAAGTGGCCCGGCAATGCGCAGATGGACACGCTGCAATTGAGCGACCTGAACGGCCAATACCGCCTGGCGCTTGGAAATAAAAAATTGCCCCTGCCGCCAGCGGATATTGTCGGTCTGCCCCTTCGCCTGGTCGCCACGGACAGGCCGGGCCATGAAAACATCTCCGACGTGTTTTTCCTGCACCGAATTGTGCAGGAAATACCCGTCGCCTTGTCGCCGCGCGGCCTCGAAACCACGGGCGGCTCGCCGATGCTGAAATGGTCGGCGACGCCGCCGGCGTTCTCGTATACTTTTTGGGTGCAGCTCTTCCGCGACGATTCCGGCGTCGTGACCGAAGTTTGGGAAAAGAAGGACATTCCGGCCGGACAGGATTCCATCGCCGTGACCACGCCGCTGCCGGGCGGCGTCTACTTTTGGACCGTCGCCGTCGTCGACGGCTTCGGAAATTCAGGGCGATCAAAGGAAGCGGCATTTCAGGTACAGTAAAGGAGCGAGGTTTTGTCAAAGGAAAAAATGTTCCATGCGTTGATGGAGATCACGCAGGAAATCAACACCATTCACGACATCAATGAATTGTTGCGCCGCGTCATGGACATCGCCATGCAGACCTTGCAGGCGGATCGCGGCTTTATCATCCTGAAAAAAGACGCCGACGACGAGGCGTTTCACGTGGCCATTGCCCGAAACGTGTCGCAAAAGGACCTGGCTGATTTGACCTCCTATTCCTCCAGCGTCGTCAGAACCGTGCTCGGCAACGGCGAAAGCATTCTCAGCTACGACGCCCAGGCCGACGAGCGCTTTCGCGACGCCTCCAGCGTCATCCTCAACAAGATCAGCTCCATCGCCGCGGTGCCGCTGCGCTTGAAGAACAAGATCATCGGCGCCATCTATGTCGACGCCAGCGGCGGCATCGGCCGATTCATCGAGGACAGCATCTCGTTTTTGACGGCGTTCGCCAACCAGTCGGCCATCGCCATTGAGAACGCCAAAATGATCGAATCCATTCAGGAAGAAAATCAAAAGCTACGGCGGGAAGTTGAAGAAAAATATACCTTCGAGGGCATTATCGGGCGCAGCCGCGCCATGTCCCGCGTGTTCGACCTGATGCAAAAAGTGATGAAGACCAGCGCCACGGTTTTGATCGAAGGCGAGAGCGGCACCGGCAAGGAGCTCATCGCCAGGGCGTTGCACTATAACGGGCCGCGGAAAAAGGCGCCGTTTGTCGCCGTTTTTTGCAGCGCCCTGTCGGAATCCATTTTGGAGAGCGAGCTTTTTGGCCACACCCGCGGCGCCTTTACCGGCGCGCGCGAGGATAAAAAAGGCCTGCTGGAGAGCGCCGAGAACGGGACTGTTTTTCTGGATGAAGTTTCGGAAATCAGCCCGGCCATCCAGACCAAGCTGCTGCGCTTTTTACAGGAGGGAGAGATAAAACGCGTCGGCGATACGAAAACGCGCATTGTCGATGTTCGCGTCATAGCCGCCACCAACAAGATACTGGAAGAAGAGGTCAAGGCGGGCCGTTTCCGGCAGGATCTTTATTACAGGTTAAACGTCATAAAAATCAGCGCGCCGCCGCTTCGCGAGCGCGTGGAAGACATCCCGCTGCTGGCGGAGTATTTTTTAAAGAAATATTCGAAAAAGCTTTCCTCGCCGGTGGACGGTTTTTCCAGGAACGCCATGGAAACGCTGTTGAGCTACGGCTGGCCCGGCAATGTGCGCGAGCTGGAAAACACCATCGAGCGCGCCGTCATTCTGGCCGCATCGAATAAAATCGAACGCGAGGATTTGCAGATCGCGCCGCAGAAGGCGCGCCTGGAGTTTACATCGTCATTGACCCTGAAGGAAGTTGAAAAATCTTTTGTGCTCAAAGTCCTGGAAGAACAGGACAAAAACATCTCCAAAACGGCCAAGGCGCTGGATGTGTCGCGGCGCTGGCTGCATTATCGATTAAAGGAATGGGGCTATGAGGCCTGAAATTCCCGGATATACAATTATCGCCGAGCTGCACCGCTCTCCCTTTTCCACGGTGTATCGCGCCTTGCACATCGCGCTGGATCGCACGGTGTTGATCAAGGTTTTGCCCCCCTCGATAAAGCAGCAGCATTCCATGGCCAAACGTTTTGTTCGCGAAGCCAAGGTTCACGCCCGGCTGGCGCATCCCAATATCGTGCAAATTTTTGACTATGGCGTTCAAAAAGACGCCCATTACATTATCATGGAATTTATCCAGGGGCGCAGCTTGCGCCAGCTCTTGCAGCAGCAGGGGGCCCTGGAACCATCACAGGCAGTCTCCATTTTGCGCGATGTCCTTCGGGGTTTGAGCTATGCCCACGATCGCGGCGTGCTGCACCGGGATATCAAACCGGAAAACATCATGATCTCCGACGACGGCGAGGTCAAGATCACCGATTTCGGGTTGGCCGCCTACCTGGACAGCATTGAAGCGCTCGACCGGGCGACCGTGGGCACGCCCGCTTATATGGCCCCGGAACAAATTCACGGTCAACGCCCGGATCAACGCAGCGATCTTTTTTCCGTCGGCGCCATGTTCTTCGAAATGCTCACCGGCCGCTCGCCCTTTGTCGGAGAGACCATCGAGGAAAGCATCCATCGCGTGCTCAACGAATCGCCGGCATTGCCGCCGACGATGATCCTCGACATCCCGGAGCATCTGCAGCGCGTGTGCCTGACGCTGCTGCAAAAGGATGCGCAGGATCGTTTCGCCAATGCGGACGAGGCGCTCGCCGCTTTGGAAGCAAAGAAAGCGCCGCCGGAGAATACGCAAACCGACGCCTCGGTTCCGGCAAGTAAAAAACGCAAAACAAAATATCTCTTTCCCTTCGCCCTCGCTGTAACGGCAATCGGCGTAACCGCCTTTTTCCTGTTGCGGCAACAAGCAGCGCCGCCGCAAGCGCCCCCCGTTGTCGACTCGTTACGGGTCTCGCAACAAATGCAACAAAACGACTCTGTGCAGCAACAGCCGGACAGCGTGCATATCTTGCGCAACAGCGCACGTTCCGACGTCGTCGAGCGTCCCCCGCAGCAAACGCCGCCGAACAAACCTTTGGAAAAAACAACGCTGACAGCGCAAGCGGACAGGGCAGAAAGCAAAACCCCCGGCTATGCCTTTATCGACGTTCAGCCCTGGGCCAAGGTGATCATCGATTCCGCCTCCTACGGCATGACGCCCATTGAAAACCGCATCACCCTGAGCAGCGGCAGGCATGTTTTAAAGCTGATAAACCCGCAATTCGGCGAAATCAAAGACACGATTGACATCAAAAGCGGCGAGACAATACACTACAAATTCAATTTTAACAAAATGTTCGGTCGCCTGCAACTGCAAGTGCGGCCGTGGGCGGACATCTACCTGAACGGACGTCATTACGGCGCCACGCCCATCTCGCAGCCGCTGCTTTTAAAACCCGGCACATATCGCCTGCGGCTGGTGAATCCCGGCTACACCGTATGGGAAAAAACTATTACAATCAACGCGGACGAGACGCTGACTGTTCAGGCCATTCTGACAAAATGACCTGGCACGATACTTGTTTAAATCCGAACGGTGAAATGAATGAATAGAGAAAAACTAAAATATCTGATCCTGGCGCCGCTGTTCCTGGCCGCAACATTGGCGGGAGGCGAATGGCAGACGATGCCGGACATGCCGACGGGACGAACCGGCGCCTGCGCCGTCGTCCTGGACGGCTGGATTTATGTCATCGGCGGCGAGAACGGCGGCGCCCCCCTGAAAACCGTGGAGCGTTTTCATCCGGATAATAATGCCTGGGACAAGAACGTCGCGCATTTAAGGGAAAAGCGCGCCAATGCAACGGCGGTCGTCCTGGACGATAAAATTTACGTCATCGGCGGCCATGAGGAAGACGAGGCTTCGGGCGAGGTGGAACGCTACAACCCGGCAAAGAACAAATGGGAGGAAATGGAGGAACTCAAGATCGATCGTATTTTGCCCACGGCGGTCGTTTTCAACAATAAAATCTACGTCATCGGCGGCGTCAATGAAGACGACGAATACATCAAACAAACCGAAGTTTATGACCCTTCCGACGACGAGTGGCATCTGGCCCCGGAAATGAATTTGCAATTAGGGCGTTCGGGCGCCGGCGCTTTTGCAACCGGGGGCGGCGTTTTCCTGGTCGGAGGTCTCTATCGCGGCCCCATCAACACGATTGATTTTTATTCGCCGGGCCAGGGGTGGCGCACGGTGGCGCAATTGCAAACCGCCCGCAGCAATGCCGGCGTCGTCAGCCTGGGCGATTCGCTGTACGCAGTCGGCGGCGACGGCTTTAGCGACGCCGTGGCCACAATCGAAGCATGGTCGCTGCCGCAGATGACATTGGCAAAAGAGTTCGACATGCCGAATCCAAGAAGCGGTGCGGCGGTTGCAGCGACGGACGACGCCATTTACCTTTTCGGCGGCAAAGGCGAGGAACGTCTGGTGGAGCGATTCGTCCCGGCCTTCAACACCGGCGTAAGCCAAAAAAAGGATGAAAACGTCCCAAGCGACTTTTTGCTGCTGTCCAGCTATCCCAATCCGTTCACCGAGTCGACGACGTTTCGGATTATGCGATATGGAAACAACTCCATGGCCGACATCCATCTCGTCATCTATAACGTGTTGGGGCAGGTCGTCGCCGACATTAACACACAGGCCATTGGCAGGGAGACGAGCATCGCCTGGCGCGCCGTCGATTCCCGCAACCAACCCTTGCCCCCGGGGGTTTACCTGGTGCGTTTGAGCGACGGCGGGCATATTGCGCAGCAAAAAATAATGATAGGGCGCTAAATGCAAAGGCGTGGAATTCTACTCTTGCTCGGCCTTTTTGCCGCCGCAAACCTGACGGCGCAAACCGCGCCGCCGGCGCTTGACGACATTGCCGCGGCATACGCCAATTTTGAATATGAACGCCTGGACTCCCTGATACAAAAAGCCCTGGCCGACTATGGGCAATATACGCCCGAGGAATTGTTTAAAATCCATTTGTACGGCGGCAGCGCCCACTATGCCCGCGGCGACCTGGACGCCGCCAGAGAGCATTTCGCCGCCATGCTGTCCATCAAGCCGAATCCGGAAATCGACGCGGTCGATTTTTCGCCCAAGATCATCGAGTTCATAGAGCAAATTCGTCGTCAGACGGCGAACAGCGAACGCACGGCCTCGGCGCAGCAGCCGCGCTACATCCTGCTGCCGGACAAACGTCCCGGGGCGGCCTGGCGCTCGCTCATCCTGCCGGGATGGGGACAGCGCTACAAAGGCGAAAAGCAAAAAAGCGTCGTTCTCACAAGCGCCGCCGTGCTGGCGATTTCCGGGCTGACGGTCTCTGCTTTCAAAACAGCGCAAACGCACGACGCCTACCTGCAGGCGACCGACCCCATTGACATCGAGGACCGTTTTCAGACATACAGCGCCTGGAGCAAAACGCGCACGGCTTTTATATGGAGCGCCGGCATTGTCTGGGGCTATGCTTTTTTCGATGCGCTTTTGACCGCCTCGCCGCCTCTCTCCCTCTCCTACGATCCGTCACGCTCCTTGTTCGCCCTCGCCTATCATTTCTAGTGCATTTGGTGCACACTCTTATTTCTATCATAGGGCATTTACTGCACACTCCGCACGGCTCCAACATCCGCCTTCAAACCACACAAACGCATATCTGCTTTATTTTCAATGTGTTGCAACGCCAATCGCTTCATTCCACTCATTTGGCATAGAGGTTGTACGATTGGCGTTACCGATTGAAAGCGCTCTTTAAATCAACTCATTGTTGACCAACTTGAAGGGTGCGGCTTTGACATCGAACATCAAAAAGGAGGTGTCTATGCTAAAATTGAAACACGTTTTGGCGCTGACCACGTTCTTCACCATGCTCACGGCGATTTCATTCGCCGATGGTTATGAACTGTCGATCACGCAGGAAGACGTCAGACTTGATGTCGGCGAGCAGGTGCAATTCCAGGCCAGCCTGACCGACGAGCAGGGCAACACAATTGACGCCCGGTTTTCCTGGGAAGTCAAAGAAGGACGCAACGTCGGATCGATCGACCAAACCGGCCTGTTCACGGCAGAGCAGGATGGCAAGGCCGAAATCCAGGTGACGGCCATTGGCTACGATGAAGAAGAAGACACGCACGTCTATGTGGGCAATGCCGGCGACGGGGACGATCATGACGGAGACGATGATCACGGCGATCACAATGGCGATGATGACGGCGATGATGACCAGGGCGAACACGACGACGATCACGATGGCGACCACGATGACGACCATGACGGCGATCATTCCGCCTACCAGTTCATCATCAAAATCAGTCCGCGCAAGGTGGAGACGGCTCTGAACACGCAGGTGCAATTTTTCGCCAGCGTGTATGATCTGCAGAAAAACCCGGTCGACACCACCGTGACCTGGGAGCTGTCGGGATGGCCAATTGGCGTAATAGATGAGAGCGGCCTGTTTACGGCGCAGGCGTACGGAGAGGCGCATGTCATTGCCCGCCTTGGGCAGGACTATGGCAAGGCGAAGATAGAGGTTGAAGACGAGGACGGAGACGACGATCATGGCAATGGTCATGACGACCACGACAAACGCGGTTACAGATTAATGTTGACGCCGCGGGACACGGTCGTCTATGTCGGCGACGCTGTTCAGTTCATCGCCGTGCTCAAGGATTCCAACGGTCAGCCGGTGGACGCGCCGGTGCGCTGGAAAATTGAACACAACTCTTCCATCGGAACGATCACCCGGGACGGTTTGTTTACCGCGATGCAGTCCGGTCTGGCATTCATAGAAGCCAAAGCCAAGGGCGTGGAAGCCAAGACCAGCATCCAGGTGATGGAACGAGCCGGCAGCGACGTCAACAGCATGAGAGTCTACCGCATTCTGCCCAACGGCGCGGTGATCGACGACAGCGTCATCATTCGCGAAGGTGAAATGCTAAAGCTCGAAGACCTGCCCTTCCCCTTTGAAATTTTGAACGGCAGCATGTTGACCATACCGGACGGCGCGTTGCACGAAGACATTCACCTGACCATTGACCTGTCCGAGCTGGCCAATGTGCAGGACGACAGCGTTTTCCACCCGCAAAACATAGTCAACGCCGTGGAGTTCAAGGTGAGCGTCGCCGGCGACACCATCCACCCCTATTATTTTGACAAACCGCTGCGGATTTCGATCCCATTCGACAGAGAACTGCTGCAGAAATACGGCATCGACCCGGACAGCCTCGACATCGCCTATTATCTCGGCGACGACTTTGTCGACCGCGTCGGCATAGAAAATGTGGTGATTGATACGACCCAGAATCGCATCTTTGCGGAAATCATCCACTTTTCGACGCTGGTTATCTACAACAAGCAAAGCATAACCACCGACGCGCAACGGCTCAACGCGCAGCTTCCGAATGAATTTGTCGTTTACCAGAATTATCCGAATCCCTTTAATCCGTCCACAACCATCACCTTCCGCTTGTCGCAAAGCAGCGACGTACAAGTGACCATTTACAACGTGATGGGTGAAAACATCAGGACGCTTTACAGCGGCAGACAAAATGCCGGTTTCGTCAGCCTGAGCTGGGACGCCACGGACAGTCAGGGCCATGTCGTACCGTCGGGCATCTACTATTACCAGGTAAAAGCCGGATCGCAGATCGCCACCAGGCGAATGCTCCTGCTTCGATAATGAATTAATCTGCCGGCGCATTCTGCCAGTCAGGTCCAAGCCCCTCCCAGTGTGCAGCAATGCACAGGACTCGATTCCGGAATGCGTCGGTTTTTTGAATCCAATTATTCCAAAGTGTGACGCTGCCTCGCCTGTTTCAATTTCAACTGTGACATTGACGACACATTCTTGAAATTCCAAGAATCAACGATCCTGAAGCGCATGAACAGCGGCGCACATACATACTGTTTTTTATTGACTTATGCAACAGCGCTCCAAGGCATCGAGAACAATAAAAATATCTTTACGGCATAATGTTTGATTAATAAAACAGCAAAGAGTAGTTGTACGTATGGCAAGGGAGTAAAAGAGTGGTGGAACAACATTCCATGGCGGCGGGTGTGCAGGATACTCTCATCGGAACCAGCCAACCCATCAACAATTTAAAAAACCTGATTCGCAAAATCGCGCCGCTGGATACGACGGTGCTCATCCTGGGCGAAACCGGCACCGGCAAGGAAGTGGCGGCGCGGCTCATTCACGAGTACAGCAGCACCAGCCGCGGCAATTTCATCCCGGTGCATGCGGCCGGCATTACCGAGACGCTGCTGGAGAGCGCCTTGTTCGGCCACGAAAAGGGCGCCTTTACCGGGGCCTATAAAATGCAAAAGGGCTACTTTGAAAACGCCGCCGGCGGCACGGTTTTTCTGGATGAAATCGGCGAGGTGAGCATGGCCACGCAGGTCAAGCTGCTGCGCGTGTTGCAGGACAAGCAGTTTTACCGCGTCGGCGGCGGCGAGCCGATACAGTCGACGGCGCGCATCATCGCCGCGACCAATAAAAATCTGGCCAAGCTGATCCGCGAAGCAAAGTTCTGTGAAGACCTGTATTATCGCTTGAACGTCATCACCCTGGAAATTGCCCCGCTGCGAGAGCGGCGCGACGATATTCCGCTGCTGGCGCAGCATTTCCTGAAAAAGTACAGCAAAAAGCACAACCGCCTCGGCGTCTATCTGAAACCGGAAACCGTTGAAATGCTGCAAAACTACAACTGGCCCGGCAATGTGCGCGAGCTGGAAAACGTCATCGAACGCATGGTGGCGCTGTCCGATTCCGACTGGATCGGCCCGGACGCCCTGCCGCACGAATTCTTTGCCATGCCCGAATCGCCGCCGATCAAGGGAGATCAGTTTCTGCCGTTCGCCGAAGCAAAGAATCTGTTCGAGCGCGAATATATTATCGACATTCTGCGGCGCTCGAGCGGCAACATCTCCCGCGCCGCCAGAATCGCTAAAATGCCGCGTCAGAACCTGCATCAAAAAATTAAAAAATACAACCTGAGACCAAAGATCAAGGACGATTACACCGGGTTTTTAACCCATGTCGAAAATTTCAACTAGCGTTCTTTACCTCCTCCCAAAACCGGCTCGCATCGCAGGACGACGATAAGAGCCGGTTTTTTTATGATCGTTTGCGAAATAAACAATCTATTGATTTTTCCCGGATGAAAAAACTCGATTTGAGCAACTTGCTTTCTTTTACGTTTGTTTTTTTTCGAAAAAAATGTATCTTTAAAGATATTTTAAAAATGCAACGAAAGGAATGCATGCCTCTTGAATCATACGCGACAATACTAAAACATGCCGGCCAAAACGGATATGCTGTCGGAGCGTTCAACATATTTGCTCTGGAATTTTTACCGGCCATTCTGAGCGCCGCAGCCGAAGAGAGGTCGCCTGCATTGCTTCAAATAAACCCCGTTCATTTCCATCATCACGATTTGCCGAACTATCTCGCTTATGTGAAAGCGCAGATGGCCAGGGTGGACGTCCCCATCGGACTGAACCTGGATCACGGCCTGAGCAAGGAAACTATTTTGCAGGGAATCGAGGCGGGCTTTCCCTCGGTCATGTTCGACGGATCGAGATTGCCGTTTGCACAGAACCTGAAGAAAACCGCCGGGATCGTCGTTTTGTGCAAATCCCGCAATATCACCGTGGAGGCGGAGCTGGGACATCTGAACGATGAAGGGCTGGAACTGACGCCGGAGACGCAGCAGAGGTTGTTTACCGATCCCGACAAAGCCGCCGAATTTGTCGCCGAAACCGGCGTCGATGCTCTTGCCGTGGCCATCGGCAATGCGCATGGATTTTACAAAGGCGAGCCAAAACTGGACTTTGAACGGCTGCAACGCATAAGAGACAAGACGCAAGCGCCTCTCGTCCTTCATGGCGGATCGGGCATTTCGCAAGCTGATTTCAAAAAAGCCATTTCGCTCGGCATTTGCAAGATCAACATTTATACGGAAATGAGCGCAGCAGCGGCCGCTTTTGTAAAACAGGAAACCGCCAAACAGCAGGCGCCCGTCGACTATCCCACGCTGCTCAGCGGCGCAAGAGAGGCGGTGAAACAGGTTGTGAAACATAAAATGCGCATTTTCGGCAGTTCCGGCAAAGCCTGAAATAAACATTCGGGCATCTATTGCCCCATGCGAAAGCCTCGCATGAGAAATAATGACAAAAACCACTCCATTTGTGAGATATTATGCAAAAGTGGCTTGATCAAAAAATTGCACGAATAAAGGCCGACCCAAATTGCAATGACTTTATCCTGGCCGATGCCAAGGACGCCGACATGGCCTACGGCATTTCGGCGCCCGGCCAAAGCCCTGAGCATCACTCCCGGGAAGGCAAATTTCGCACTTTGGCCGAGTATCGCGAGATCATTCGCAAGGTGATCAGACAGGCCAAGGTGGACATTGTGCTCATGTCCGCCAGCACTAATGAAATCCTGACCATCGAGGAGCGTTTGTTCGACGACAGTCCGCTTACGCCGGCGGCGCGGGCGAACGACACCACGGACATCCATGTGGTCACCGGCAATCGTTACTCGCAGCAGCCGGCGCGCCCTTTCAGAACCGCGACCATCGACCACATTCAATGCGGCAAATATGAATGCACACCCGCCGAACGCCGCCTCGGCGCCGACCTCGGCCTGTATTCGGTCACTTTTAACAACGACGTCGAGCTCGACCTGGTAACCCTGGAGGCGTTCAAAAGTTTTCGCCTTGAGGCGGAACAAAAGGGTTTTCGGTATTTTCTCGAAGTATTCAACCCGAACATGCCCGGAGCCGTGCCGCCGGAAAAGCTCGGTCAGTTTATCAACGACCGCATCGTCCGAGATCTGGCGGGCGTCACCAAGGCCGGCCGGCCGTTGTTTCTCAAGGTCGTGTACCAGGGGCCGAAATTCATGGAGCAGTTGGCCAGCTACGATCCCGATCTCATTCCCGGCATCCTCGGAGGCTCGTCGGGCACAACCTACGACGCCTTTAAGATGCTGCAGGACGCCAAAAAGTACGGCGCTCGCGTCGCCCTTTACGGCAGAAAAATCAACAACAGCGAACACCAATTGGCGTTCATCAGCTTTCTGCGCCTCATCGCCGACGGCGAAATCCCGGCCGAAGAAGCCGTTCGCGCCTATCACGGCGTGCTGCAGGAATTGGGCATAAAGCCGTACCGTTCCCTGGAAGAAGACTTGCAGATTACCAATCCTTCCGTTTCGTACGGCGGCAATTCCGGCTTTGTCCCTGTTACGGCGGATTTAAAATCGACGGCTCGGAATGACGATATTGATTTCAGTAAAATGAGTCCCAAGGAAAAGCTGGAGTGGAATCGAAAAAGATGGAATCGTATCCTCAGCTAGCAATGTCGACGGCCTGACGCAATTTTTGATTCTTTGGTGGATGTGGTTTAGCGGCAGCCAAAACCTGGCCCTGGAAGGTTGGCGTCTGAGCAGCGCCGCCAAGCTTCGGCTTGGCGAC
>JAJRST010000076.1 GCA_024278645.1 bacterium
AGACGACGCCCATGCCGCCCTGGCCGAGTTTTTCGAGGATTTTGTAGTGGGAGATGGTTTGGCCGATTTGTGCGCCGTCTTTTGGATGCATCATAACTTATTGCCCTTCTGTTTAGATGCGAGACAACTTTTCCCGATCATTCGAAATTATAGTGCATCCTACAACTTTTCTAATAATGATTCCAAGGTCGATGACGCCACATTTCTTGTGATTGGAATTTCTTCATCTGACAATGAAACAATTGTACCGGCATTTATTTTAAGACTGGAAAATAACTTTATAAATCGCTCGATCGGTTTTGCCATGCCGGTAGAAAGTGTTTTTGACAACTTTATCTCAATCGGATGTATTTCAAGATGTTTCTCAATTATTAAATCTATCTCGAGCTGGTTATGAGTTCGCAAATAAAAAATATTGGGGCGCTTGCCTTTATTATAATAAAACTTTACAACTTCCTGAATCACAAAGCTTTCAAATAATGGGCCGGCTATTGGACCGTTTAATAGATGGCTTTCCGTTTGCACCCCTGTTAAATAACAAACCAACCCAACATCCAGAAAATATACTTTGGGACTTTTTACAATGCGTTTTCCAAGATTGCGATAATAGGGCGGAAGAAGGAAAATGATTTGACTGGCCTCTAATATTGAAATCCATCTTTTTATCGTGTTAACGCTGACGCCCAAGTCATTGGATAAATTTGTCATATTTAAAACCTGGGCGCATCTTGCGGCTAACAATCGAACAAACTGCTGAAAATTTCGCAAATCACCCACATTAGCCAGGTTGCGAACATCTCGTTCCAGATATGTCTGCAAATAACTTCCGTACCACGATTCCATATTTATTTCCGGTTGGAGGACGGGTTCGGGAAATGATCCGGTCAAACATGCATGCATAAAGCACGACTTTGTGTCAATCAGTAAATCCTTGACAAATGGAGAACGTTTTTTTTCTTTTATCTCAAAGGGCAATAGGTTGAGCAGGGCGATGCGTCCGGCCAGGGAATCACTTAAATCTTTAATAAGGTGGAATTGTTGCGAGCCCGTGAGCAAAAACCGGCCTTTTTGCCGTCGATCTTGATCAATGGCTATTTTGATATAGGATAACAGTTCGGGGACGTATTGGATCTCATCAAAAATAACTTTTGATCCGTAACTTTCCAAAAACAACTTTGGGTCCGTCAATGCTCTTTCTCTGTTTAGAGGATCATCAAAAGTAACAAATTGATGTGTATCCTGGAACAGGTGCTTCAATAAAGTTGTTTTGCCTGATTGACGTGGCCCTGTTAGGGCAATAGCGGGAAAAGTTCTGCTGTTTTGAATGATAATGTTTTCTATTTCCCTGGGAATGTATTGATTCATTATTATTGAACCTCTCGCAAAAAGCAGACATATTTGCAATTAAAAAGCATATTTGTCTGAATTTATTGGTTTTGAAAGCAATAGGCAAGGGAAATTTATTGAATTCCGATTTCTTAAAAAGCTGTGATACACAGGTGAAACTAAAGCGCAACCAGACGGCCCGGTCTGGCGTCTTGCTCTTCCCCTGGCATCTATTCCACCAATACAATTCTTCTTTCGTTTGGTTGTGTGGGCGGAAAAGTCGGGCATTCACAGTATGACAATCGCATACGATTGAATGCAGAGTGGGTATATTTTTATGACTGTGTATTATATTGGTTTAACGTCGAATATTAAAGCTAAATTCCGGTTCAGGCGTGCATAAAGGCTTTGGCATTTGAGTTCACCCGCTCCCTATTAAAGTGAGCGGGTGAGCAAATTGGCTATTTCTTCCGCTTTGGTCGATACACATGCGTGCAGGTTCCGAAAAGCATTTCAGCCGTCTCCATCAGAGTTTCCGACAGCGTCGGGTGCGGGTGAATGGTGAGTTTCAGATCGGTGGCGTTGGCGGCCATTTCGATGGCCAGAACGCCTTCGGAGACCAGTTCGCCGGCGCCGGCGCCCACCAGCCCGATGCCCAGGATGCGTTCCGTCTCCGGTTCGATGAGCAGCTTGGTCATGCCGTCGATGCGATCCTGCGTCAACGCGCGGCCGGACGCCGCCCAGGGGAAGCGCATGACCTCGACCTTGAGCCCCTGTTCCTTCGCCTGGCTTTCCGTCAAGCCGGCCCAGGCCAGCTCCGGATCGGTAAAGACGACGGCGGGGATGGCCGCCGGTTCAAAGACGACTTTTTCGCCCAGGATCGCCTCCACGGCTGTATGACCCTCGTGCGACGCTTTGTGCGCCAGCATCGGCTCGCCGGCGACGTCGCCGATGGCGAAGATATGCGGCTCGGCGGTGCGCCTTTGGCCGTCAATCTTGATGAAACCCTTGTCATCAATCTGAATGCCCGTGTTTTCCAGCCCGAGGTTCTCCGAATTGGGGCGTCGTCCGATGGTCATCAGGACTTTGTCGAATATCTGCCGCGATTTCTTGCCGTTTTTGTCTTCCAGTTCCACCCGGATGCCGTTTTTCGCTTCGCTCAGGCTCACGACCTTGGTCTCGGTGAGGATGGATTTGAATTTGGCGTCCAGGCTTCTTTGCAGCACGCGCACCAGGTCCTTATCGGCGCCCGGCAGAATATTGGGCATCATCTCCACGACGGTGATTTCCGTGCCCAGCGCGGCGTATACGGTTCCCATTTCCAGACCGATATAGCCGCCGCCGATGATCAGCATGTTTTTGGGGATGTCCCGCAGCGCCAGGGCGCCGGAGGAGTCGATGACCCGCGGGCTGTCGATCCACAAGTCGGGAATGATCATCGGCCGCGAGCCGGTGGCGATGATGGCGTACTCAAAGGTTAATTCGGTTTTGCCGCCGTCGACGAGCGAGACGTCCAGCGTTTTCTTGTCCTTGAAAACGGCCGTGCCGCGAATGCGGTTGATCTTGCGCTGTTTCGCCAATTGGCCGGTGCCGCCGGTGAGTTTTTTCACAACGTCGTCTTTAAAGGCGCGAAGTTTGTCGAGATCGATTTTCGGTTCGCTGAATTCCACGCCCCAATTCTTCGCTTCGCGGGATTCGTAAATGAGTTTCGCTACATGCAGCAGCGCTTTTGACGGAATGCAGCCGCGATGCAGGCAGACGCCGCCGGGATTAACCTCCGGATCGATGAGTGTGACGTTCATGCCAAGATCGGCGGCGTAAAATGCCGCCGCATAGCCGCCGGGACCGGCGCCGATGACCACGAGTTGAGCTATATCTGTTGACATTTTTATTCCTTTTTTGCTAAAATTCAATTTAAAAAGATTTTGACCACGAATTATTCAATGAAATAAAATTCGTGTAATTCGCGTAATTCGTGGTTCTTTATCCGACTTTGTTTTTTCGCCCATACTTTGTATTTGGCTCGGCAACTCGGCGTTTTTTTGAATAAAATGAGACGTATTCCCGACCGCTTTCGCGTTGTTTTTTTAACCAGTCCTGAAAAATGGCATCCATATCGCCATTGAACTGTCGAGCATGTTTTTCTCTGATGATATGTAATTCTTCAATAAAGGGATCTTTCCACATCTTATCCTCCTAAAAGTTCGGATGGAGTACAAATAATTGGAAAATCATACCCGCTTGCATTACATGTTTTTTGAATGCTTTTCCAAAAAGTCGGGTTCGCAATATGTCTGAAATTCCAAGTTAAAATAAAGTCCATTTGATTGACAATTGCTATGGAAATGTGCAAAGCATCATCATAGGCTGTTGATGGATAGTCGGCGTCTTTTATAATTCGTTGCACCAGGTCATTTGCTGCTTGATTAATTTGCAAAATTTGCAGTTTTTTTACAGCATCGAGCCTTGCTTTGATTCTTTTAGGGTCACCTTGATTGATTTCAAAGATGACAACTTCAGAAATAAATAGATCGAAATCTTTTCGTTTCGCCTTCCACCACTCGCGAGTCACAAGCTGCCTGCCAGCGAGAATGGGGTCCTTGCTGACCTGCGATGTCAAATAGCTTATGACGCTGGTTTCCAGATAAAGCAAAGGCTTCATGAATCACCCTTCCAGGATCAACGCAAACGGCTGCTCCAGCGCTTCCACGATCCAGCGGATGAATCTTGCGCCGTCGGCGCCGTCGATGACCCGATGGTCGTAGGAAAGAGAGAGCGGCAGCCGCAGTCGGGGGATGAATTCGCCGTTCTGAAACACCGGTTCGTAAGCGCCGCGCGAGACGCCGAGAATGGCGACCTCGGGCGCATTGACGATCGGCGTAAAATAGGTTCCGCCGATGCCGCCCAGGTTGGAAATGGTGAAATTGCCGCCTTGCATCTCCTCGATCGTCAGTTTACGATCGCGCGCTTTTTGTGCAATTTTCGTCAATTCCACGGAAAGCTCGATCAGGTTTTTATGATCCACATCGCGAATGACAGGCGCCAACAGACCGCGATCGGTGTCCACGGCGACGCTGATGTTGATGTATCTTTTATAGATGATTTCCTTGCTCGCCATGTCCACGCTGGCGTTGAACTGCGGAAAAACCTTGAGCGCCGAGGCGACCACCTTGAGCAGAATGGCGGTCATGGTCAATTTGCCGCCCGCCTCTTGCGCCTTTGGCCCATATTGCTTGCGCAGCTTTTCCATATCGGTAATGTCCGCTTTGTCGAATTGCGTCACATGCGGGATGCTCGCCCAGGCGGCGCTCAGATGTATGGCCGTCTTTTCGCGCACAAGCGACATGGGTCCGCGCTCGGTATCGCCCCATTTATTGAAATCGGGGAGGGCCGTCGTCACCGACAGTCCTGCCGGCGCTGCGGCGTGCTGCTGGTGCAGTTGTTTGGAATATGCCTTCACATCCTCGATGGAAATGCGTCCGCCGGGCCCGGCGCCGGGAACTTGGTGTATGTCCACGCCGATCTCCCGCGCAAAGCGGCGCACGGACGGCGCCGCCGCGGCCGGCGCGCGCTTTTCTTCGATTGGAACAATCGGAACTTTTTCAATCATTGGCGTTGGCGCTTGCTTGGGAGGCTCTATCGGCGTTTCCGTTTTCTCTTTTTCAGGGGGCGCCGGTTTTTTGATCTCCTCGCTCGGCGCCGCCGTCTCGTCGCGTGCATCGCCGGCGCGAACGCGAACGATGGCTTGCCCGATTTTGACCTCGTCGCCGATTTTGACCAGGATTTCGGAGACAGTTCCTTCGACAGTAGAAGGAACTTCCAATACCGCTTTTTCGGTCTCCAGTTCGACGAGGCTCTGCTCCTTTTCGATGACGTCGCCGACGACGACGAGGATGTTGGCCACCGTGCCGCCGGTCACATTTTCGCCCAGCTCCGGAATGACGACATCGACAATATCGCTTCTTTTCTCCGATTTTGCGACCGTTCCCGTCGGTTTCGCCGTTTTTTCAGATTTTGCCTCGGCCGTCATGGTTTCTGTTGTTGTCCGAGTGGGCGAGGCGGCTGAATCCGCTCCACTATCCAGAATGACAATCGTTTGGCCGACCTGCACCTCATCGCCTTCTTCAATCAATATCTGCGTCACTACGCCGCCGGCGTCCGCCGGCACTTCGAGCACCGCTTTTTCCGTCTCCAATTCCACGACCGGCTGCTCATTCTCGATTTTTTCACCCACCTTGACGAGCACGGACGCCACTATGCCGCCGGTGACATTTTCTCCCAATTCGGGTATCTTTAATTCAAAAGCCATTTTATATTCCTTTAACTCGTAAACGGATTCGCTTTTTCAGGATCGATCTGCAAATCTTTTATCGCCTTATTCAGCAGTTTTGCATCAACCTTGCCTTCCTTGTGCAGCATGTAAAGGGCGGCAAAAGTGATATAACGTTCATCCACTTCAAAAAAGTCGCGCAAGTGGCCGCGACCGTCGCTGCGGCCGAACCCGTCCGTGCCCAGGGACAGCATCGGCTGCGGCAGCCATTTGGAAATCGACTCGGGCAGCGCGCGCACATAA
>JAJRST010000610.1 GCA_024278645.1 bacterium
CGGGGAAAATCGCAATAGCCAGAATCACGACGGCCTGGTGCACGTTGACAAAAGAGATTTTCATAGCGCATTCCTTTCGTCTTGTTTGACTGAAAATGCATTTCTCCGCGCTAAAGAAGCTCTGCTTCGTCATCAGTCAGGAGAGTATGCAGCACATGCCTTTCCATCATCATCCCGGATTCTGAAATGGAAGCAAAGCTTCCCGGTCCGTTCCGGTCAAAATACAATTTTGGACGGAGAGAAACAACTATTTCGAAAACATTTTGGAATAACTAACAAATGGACAGTGTTAAACAACCCTGTTCCAAAATGGAATGGGAAAGAGAGCCTGAGGATCAATCAATTGCTGCACCTTTCGCCGGTGGGCGGATGTCAACCGTTTAAAGCAGGTGCAAGGGGTTTCGGCGGCGGCGTTCACCGTGGAATGACAGCGATGAATAAAAGATTTACTTTTTGGTCTCCTCTCCAAACGAAATGCCCGATCAGGCTTTGCCTGGTCGGGCGTTTCACTTTTCGTCAATGCCCAGGCGCCCCATTTTGCGGTACAATGTGGCTTCGCCGATGCCGAGCGCCTTGGCCGTTTCGCCGCGATGGCCGTCGTGTTGCGACAGTTGATCGGCGATGTAGTTACGTTCAAACGCTTCCACGGCCTGTTTCAACGTCGCCCCCTGCGACACGGGCGCGCTCTTGACGGGATTGAGCGCGTCCGGCGGCAGATCGTCCAGGCTTAATTCCGATCCTTGGGCGAAAATCATCAACCTCTCGATAAAGTTTTCCAGCTCGCGAACCTGTCCCTTCCATTCGCGCGACATGAGCGCCTGCAAAAGCTGCGGCTGCACCGAGACGACCGCCTTGTTCATCTGCTTGTTGTATTTTTTGATGAAATGGCGCACCAGCAACGGGATGTCCTGGCGACGCTCCTGCAGCGTCGGCAGCTTTATTTCAATGACGTCGAGCCGGTAATACAAATCCTCGCGAAAGCGTCCCTCGGCGACCGCCTTTTCCAGGTCGATGTTGGTGGCGGCGATGATGCGGGTGTGCACCTGAATCGGCGTCGTGCCGCCGACGGGCAGAATTTCTCCGGATTCGATGGCGCGCAGCAGTTTGGTCTGCGCGGTCAACGGCATATCGCCGATTTCATCCAGGAAAAGCGTGCCGCGATGCGCCGCCTTGAACAACCCCTCCTTGTCGACCACGGCGCCGGTAAAAGCGCCCCTGGTGTGGCCGAACAATTCGCTTTCGATGAGCGTCTCGGTGATGGCGCCGCAGTTCACGGCCACAAAACGGCCGCGATGGTGCGGGCTGTTGTAATGAATCGCCTTGGCGACCAATTCCTTGCCGGTGCCGCTGGCCCCGGTGATCAGCACGTTGCTCTCGCTGTCCGATACTTTTTTGATGGTCTCGAAAACCTGCTTGATGGCCGGACTCTCGCCGATGATGTTCGCAAAGTCGTATTGCGCGTTGATTTCCTGGCGCAGCGCCTGGTTTTCGCGCAGCAGCTCCTTGTGCCGGATTAACTTTTCGATTTTAATGATCAGGTCTTCAAAATTAAGCGGCTTTAACAGATAATCGTAGGCGCCCTGGCGCAATGCTTCAATAGCCGTCTGCACCGAGGCGTGAGCAGTGATGAAAATGAAGGAGGATTTCGCCATCAGCAGGTTGGCCGCCTGCAGCAGTTCGATGCCGTCCATTTCCGGCATTTCGATGTCGCTGATCACCACATCAAACTCGTTGGCTTTTAACTGCTCCAGCCCCAGCCTGCCGTTCGCCGCCTGGCTGCACTCAAAGCCGCGCGCGCTCATCACCGCGGCCATGCTTTCACGCATAATATCGTCGTCGTCGACAATGAGTATCCGAATCGCCATAGTCTCCTCTCAGGGTTCCATTCGCGGCAGAGAAATGGTGAACGCCGCGCCCCGGCCGGGGGCGCTTTCAACTTTGATGTCGCCGGAAAAGCTTTTGACGATGTTGTAGCTGACCCACAAGCCGAGCCCGGTTCCCTTGCCGTTTTTCTTGGTGGTGAAAAAGGGGTCGAAAATATGGCGCAGATTCTTTTGCGGAATGCCGCCGCCGTTGTCGCGAATAGTGACGCAGACATACTTGCCGTTGTTCCAGGTTTTCACTTCCAGAACGCCGTCCTTTTTGCCTTCCATGGCGTCGGCGGCGTTCAGGCAAATGTTGATGAAACCCTGCAATATCTGGTCAAAGCTGGCGCGCACCACGCCGATGTTCGGCTCCAGCGAGGTGACGATTTTTTGATGCTTTAACCGCTTGTCGTATTTGATGATACGCAGCACATGGTCGATGACATTGTTCAGGTAGATCGGCTCGACCTTTTCCGTCGCCGGCCGCGAAAAATCCACCAGCGTGCGCACGGTTCGCGAGATACGGTCGATGGATTGCTGGATGAGCGCCAGCTTTTCCTTGAACTCTTGGTTGTCGGTTTTCATTTGCAGGATTTGCGCCAGCGAGGAGATGCTGGTCAGCGGCGTGCCCACCTCGTGCGCGATGCCGGCGGCCAGCGTGCCCACGGCGGACAGCTTTTCCGACTGGAACACCTGCTGCCGCAACTGCTCCTGCTGCGTAATGTCGCGCAGAATGACGCTGCTGCCGATGAAATCGTTGTGTTGATTGCGCAACGCCGTACGCGTGATTTCCACCAGCACGGCGCGCCCGTCCCGGGCGACGGCCTGAAAGCGGTGATGACGAATGACGCCTTTTTCACGAACCAGGCGGTCCATGCGCGCCAGTTCGTTCCCGGCTTGTTTGGCGTCCGGCATGATGATGGAAAGCGTCTTGCCGAAAACCTCGCTCTCATTGTGGCCAAAGACCATTTCCGCCGCTTTGTTCCACAGCGTTATACGATCGTTTTCATTCAACAGGATAATGGCGTCGGCGGCGTCGTTGAGGATGTTTTCGAAATACTGCTCGTAGCGGTGCAGCTCCGATTCGCGGCTTTTCAATTCGGTGACATCATGCAGCAGTACGCTGCACCCCAGCAGTTTTTTTTCTTCGTTGAGCAGGGGCACGAACTTTATGTCCAAAATGAGCTTTTTATTGTCGCCGCGCTGTTTAACGGAATGCAGCTCCTGCTCCACACCGGCCTGCAAGGATTCGTTCAACGCCGTTTCCAGACGAGCCTGGCTGCGCCACTCGGGCAAGGCCTCGAACACATGCAGGCCGATGGCTTTGTGCGCCGGCATGCCGTAGATGCGCTCGGCGCCCTGGCTCCAGTAAATAATGTTTTCACCGGCGTCGACAATAAAAAAGCCGACGCCGGCGAATTGCAGGGATTGCAGATTGATGATGCATGATGACGCAAACTCGTCGGGCAGACGGTTGAGGATTTTTGCATGGCGATAATTGTTGGCCGCGTCGATGATCAAGGGGTTGAAAAGATCGTTTAAAAAGCCGAAAATCTCCAGGGTGCTGACGGCGCAATCCTCGCGCTTGTTCATTTCCGCCAGCAACACATAGCGGACAATGAGCAGGGAATTGATGATTGTTTCGGCGCTATCCGGATCGCTTTGAAAATACATTTCAAAAACGGCGTCCAGGCTTTGCAGCGCCGCCTGTTTTTCCTGATCCAGAATAAAAGTATTGAGGACGGCCATAAGCTCTTGCACAAAGGCGTGCAGCCGCGATTCGTCCCAATCGGGAACATATTTCGCAACGCGTTCGCGCCAATGCACCGCGAGATCGTCGCTTTGATTGACCAGGATATTTCGAAGATAATCTAACAACAAGACTCCGGTTCTTATATCATTCGTTGTCTGATGATAGTGTCTTGCAAGTACTCGTCATCGTTCCGTCGGGGATAGTCCGTCGTATAGTGCAGGCCGCGGCTCTCCTTGCGCATGAGCGCCGAGCGCACGATGAGCTGCGCCACGGTCGCCAGGTTGCGCAATTCGACGATGCCCTCTGTTACGGTGGTTCGACGATAAAAGTTTTCAATTTCATGACGAATTAAACGAATGCGGGAAAGCGCCCGTTCCAGGCGCAAATTGGAGCGCACGATGCCGACATAGTCCCACATCAGGTCTTTGATCTCCATTAAATCGTGGGAGATGAGCACCCACTCTTCGCTGTTGAACGTGCCCTCGTCGTCCCACAAGGGAATGGGCGGGAAATGAAATGTCCCGGATTTTACAAATTCCGAGGCAAAGACAGCGCACTGCTCGGCGTAGACCAGGGCCTCCAGCAGCGAGTTGGACGCCAGACGGTTGGCGCCGTGCATGCCGGTGCAGCTCACTTCGCCGCAGGCGTACAGGCCGGTGATGTCCGTGCGCCCCTGCTTGTCGACGACCACGCCGCCGCAGGAATAATGCGCCGCCGGCACTACCGGAATCGGCTCGCTGGTGATGTCGATTTTGTACCTTTTGCAGGTCTCGTAAATGACCGGGAAACGATTTTTAATCTCGTCCGCATCTTTGTGCGTCACGTCCAGGTAGACGCAGCGCTCGCCGCTTTTTTTCAACTCGGCGTCGATAGCCCGGGCGACGACATCGCGCGGCGCCAGCGAGCCCATGGGATGATATTTTTCCACAAAAGGCTCGCCGTTTTTATTCACCAGTCGGCCGCCGAATCCGCGCAGCGCCTCGGTGATCAAAAAAGAGTCGGCGTCGGGGTGGTACAGCGTCGTTGGGTGAAATTGCATGAATTCCATGTTGGCGATGGCCGCGCCGGCGCGGTAGCTCATGGCCATGCCGTCCCCGGTGGCCACGCCCGGGTTGGTGGTGTGCAGATAGACCTGGCCGGCGCCGCCGGTGGCCAGAACCGTCGCCTTGGCAATAAAGCGCAGCACTTTCTTTTTTCGCACGTCCAGTATGTATGCGCCCCAGCAGTTCAGGGAGGTTTCGCGCGCCTGCGTCGGCGTGAACACGTGATGCTCGGTGATCAGGTCGATCGCCGCATGATGTTCGAACAGGGTAATGTCCGGCGTGCGCTTGACCGCGTCGATCAGCGCCGCCTCCACATCGTGGCCGGTGTGATCCTTGACATGCACCACTCTTTTTTGCCCGTGCCCGCCTTCGCGGCCCAGATCATAGTCGCCCGACGATGTGCGCGTAAACTCGACCCCCAGTTGATCCAGCTCGCGAATGAGGCCCTGCCCATGCTCGACGACCATGCGCACCACCTCCTCGCGGCCCAGTCCGGCGCCCGCTTGCAGCGTGTCCTGAACGTGCTGCTCAAACGAGTCCCGCGGATGAAAGACCGAGGCGATGCCGCACTGGGCGTATCGCGTGTTGGATTCGGACAGTTCTTTTTTCGTCGTCAGGGCCACGGAGCCGTGTTTCGCCAGTTTGAGCGCCGCGGACAACCCGGCGATGCCCGAGCCGATGACCAGAAAATCCGATTCAAAGCTCATAATCAATTCATTCTCATTATGCTTGTCATCATAGAAGCCTGAAATTTACGGCAATACAGGGCGAAAATCAACTTGTTTCTGGGTTGAAAATGGGCAAGGCGCTTAAAGCAGGATCCCGGCGAAGAAGGAATAAAGTTTATCTATTTTTTGCCTAACCGCTGAGGTCGCTGAGAAAATTATGAAAACTCTAAGTTATGGATAACTTTCAAGAATGAGACGGGGCAGGCGCTATATACCAAAAAAGGCCGGTGCATTTGCATCGGCCTTTATGCTAAAAGCTACAAGCTAAAAGCTATAAAAGTTCAACCAATAGCATCCAAAAGCTCCCGGTTTTTTATCGGCCGCGTCACCACGCGTTTGATGCCCATGCCGGCGGCCAGCTGCGTGATGTCGGCGTTGCGGTTGTCGCAAATGCCAACCAGTTCGATTTTCGGATGCTTTTTTTGAATTTTTGTGGCGATCTCGAGCGACTTTTTCTGTGCTTTCTTTTTTTCGCCGGAATCCAGGTCCAGAAACGTGAGGTCCGCCGCGTCCTGATCCAGCAACTGCATCAAGTCGTCTTCATCCTCGGCGACGGTCACCTCGTAGTGATTGCTCAACGCCAGGTACATCTGCATCTCGGATCGCAGATCTTCATCAAAAATTACAATCTTCATATCACCCTTTACGTCTAACAGGGAACTGTCATCGCTTTTCTTTAACCAACATTAGCAAAAATTACCGCTTTTGCAGATTTTTAAATCGGTGAAAATGATGCTTTTACGCCGGAAAACAAGGCATCGTATTGATTGTATTAAAGATAGAAATTATTGTAAAATAGTGCAAGGAAATAATGCCTAAAAAATAACTTGACACAACTGCTTTTATTTTTTACTTTAAAAATGTATTTACTTTACAAGTGGAAGGGTGGGAGTTATGCCGGTGTTAGTATTATAAAAAACGCGTACGTGGTGCAGTTTAACTGTCCTTGTTGCGCGTTTTTTTTTAGGGTGGATTCTCAAAACTCCGTTTTAAACAAAGACATTCCATTCACGGCTTGACAAAATTGCCTTTTATTTGAGAAAGGGGGTGAGGCCAATGATTGCAAAAAAATGAGGAGCGATGCGGCGACATCGCCCCTCAAAGCGTGGGTGACACAGTCGAAACAATCAAACAATGTACACCACAATTGAAGGTAATAAAATTACCTTCAATATGCAATAGAAAGGGGATAAAAATGAAACATCTGATTATTTTTGTGTTCGTTTCTATGATGGCGTTTTGTGACGCTCTTTGGGCGGCGCCAAAAACAGTACAGAACGATGCGCTCAAATTTGCGAACGATATCTGGGGAGAAACGACAATAGACGAGGGAACGGTTTATTATGGTAGAGACGGGGAGCCCGTCGTTTATTGCTTTACCGTCGCTTTGGGCCTGCGGGACAATCCTTCTCCGGAATCGATATTGCAAAAGGTGAAAGAGAGTCGCGAGAGCCGGCAGGAGGCTGAGTCGATGCTGCAATCGGCCATTGCGGACGAGGATGACGAGAAAGCCGCTTACGCTCGATCATTAATTGAGCGGGAATGGGCAAGGATGCGGGATGAAGAACACTATGCGACGGTTTACATGAGCTTTATGGAAGACCGGATGGAACCGTTGCTCTACTACCAAGGCCTGCCGTTGCATTATGTGACCATTCTTGACGCCGAGCAAGTAGGCAAAGAACGATTGAACGGAGAGGTTGAGACTGTGCGGTTTTTATTTGACGGTCCATTTGCAATTTTTGTCGAGTTTAAAAATAAGAATGGAACGACCATCGTTGATTTGCTTAATCCTGAGATGTCGGAATTTGATGCGGGCCAGGTGGAGAAGGCTTTTAAACCGGCCTTTCAAACCGCGCCTTTTTCATATCCACGCTTTGTCGGTCAATTCCTGGCCAAGACCAGCGAATACTGTCCTTATGAATCCACGGAAACCAAGATTAGCGGCGTGCCGGACTATCAAACCATCTATTCCCGCGGCTGCGCGCCGGCGGCGTCGGGCTGCGTTTTGGGGTATTGGGATGATCACGGCTATCCCAACCTGGTCGATGGGGGCAATAGCGGATATGACGGCAGCGAGTGCGACGACGGTTATTTGGACTTGATTTGGTGTGAGCTTGCTGATGCAATGGGATTCGTTTCAGGCGTTGGAACCCATGTTTACAGAATAGACGATGGCATAAGGCATGTAGCCAGAGATACAAATAATTATTCTGGCTTTTCAGTCAGCAACGGCACATGGTACAGGACTGCGCAGCAGGATAGATCGACCTTTCACGGTGAAATCGATGACGGCTATCCTCTCGTCTATACGATGCAATATTATTTGTACGGCAACGGCGAAGGCTTTCACACCGTGGCCGGCATCGGCTATAAGATCAAGGAATACGATCCGCCGTGTTGGGACATCTATTATTACCGCATTGTGCATGACAACAACACGGCGACGGGGACGGACGTCTATCTGTCTGAGGATTTAATTGATACCGATCCATCCTATGACACCCACATCATC
>JAJRST010000077.1 GCA_024278645.1 bacterium
CGCAGCAAGCGATCCTGGCGACGAATGCCGAGCAAACGTCGCCGCACCTCCGGGTCCGTCGCGTGCACGGAGATATATATCGGCGACAGGCGCTGATCGACAATGCGCTGCAAGCTCTTGCGCGAGGTGTTAGTCAGCGTCACATAGTTCCCGTACAGAAAGGACATGCGATAGTCCTCGTCCTTGAAATCCAGGGCGGAGCGAACGCCGGGGGGATTCTGGTCGCCAAAGCAAAAAATGCAATTGTTGCCGCAGGAGCTGCACTGTAACTCTTCCAACTCGACGCCAAGGTCCTCGTCGAGACCATCCTCAAACTCGACAATAAACTTTTCGTCGCCGCGCTTGATTTCCAGTTCCAGCTCGTCGTCATCGATATAAAACCGGTAATCGAGAACGTCCCCGATCGGATGGCCATTGATGGAAACCAGTTCATCGCCCGGCTGCAGACCGATTTCCCGGGCGATGCTGTTATTTTGGATGCCGATGATCTTCATATTCGTTGCCATTTTATTAAGCCTTTAATATAAGGAAAAATAAGGGATTTTAAAAGGATTCTCTGAAGAACGAAGCGGGGCAACAAGTACGGTGCAAAAGCAAGGGCGGGACACGGATTGACGCTGATCAAACGGTTTTTCACGGACTTTGCGAGCCCTCCCCGCACACAAGTCTTTCGTATTTTATGATAGAAACGATTCAGGACGTTTCATTGAGAATCGCCTGCAGCTTGCGCAGCGAGATCAGTGCATCCACGCCGGAAACGTCGTCGTTGAGGCGAAACTCGCCTGTTTGCGGATCCGGCGCCATAATGCCGCGTTCCACGCAAAGTGTAACGGCGTTAAAAGCATAGTGCGATTTTTTGACGTCGGGAAACTGCGACGGCATGCCGATGAACGCCGTATCCAGGGAGCGATTGCCGGTGACGAGAATGATGACCTGCTGCATCGTCAGGGCGAAATCCATGCGCCGCACCTTTTCATCGGGACGGAAGGATTTATCCGGGAAAATATCCATAGCCCCAAGGCGAACGACCTCGCGAATCCAGGATTCGGCCCAGTGGCCCTGAATATCGGTGATTGCCGCGGCGCGGTCCGACTTTTTCTGCTCGGCCTGTTTCACGCTTTTGTAGGCCGGGCCGTAAAGATTGGGGTTCCGGCGATTAACCAGCGTCGGCAGATCCAGCTCTTCCACCAGCAGGGCGGCCAGGTCCGCGCGCGTCATCGCCTCGACATTCACCATTTTTTTACCGATCGGCGTTTTGGGGGAAGCCTGTTGCAGCCGCCGCAAAAAAGCCAGTTGCCGCGTCGCTTTGTTTTTATAGCGTCCGGGCTGCGAAGCCAAAACGGTCAACAGCTTTGCCGCCTCGTCGTACTTTTCCTGCCATGCCAGCGTCTGCGCTTTAAAAAACAGCGCATCGTCATTGTTCGGGTCGAGTTGCAAAGCTTTGTCAAACGCTTGCAACGCAGCCGCCATTTGATCGGGCTTTTGCATCATCAACAAAACGCGCCCCTTTGCCGTGTATGCCTGCGGCGACCGCGTATCTTTTTGAATCGCCTTTTCGGCATACTCGACGGCTTTATGAAACTGTCTCCTTTCCGCCAAAACCAGCGCTATCCCGGCGTAGGCTTCGGCATAGTCGGCGTCGAGCCTGATCGCCTGGTTGAAGGAAAGGGCGGCTTCCTTCCAGTTCCCTTCCTCAACCGCCTGCATACCGGATTCCACATAATCCTCGGCCTGCGCGGAAACGTCGACAGGTTGACGTTTTTGCATCCGTGAACAATTAACCAAAACAAAAACAGCAAACAATAAAAAAATGATAAACTTTCGCATGGCAAGCTCCACTAAAAACGGTGAAAGGATTCCGCAAGAGGCGGATTTCTCCAACATGTCGTTCACAATCCCCTGCCATCCCCAAAAATCCATTCAAGATTTTCACCGCACATCTGCAATGTAACAACGCGCAGCTTGAAATCAAAATAAAAAGAACATAATAAAACTTATGATTTGACGACAAATTTGCTTAAAATTTACGACGCCCGGATACAATAATTTTATCAGAACATTTCACATCCTTGTACGTTTCTCATATTAAAAGCGAGTTCAACAACTTGGATCTCTTTTCGGAAAACGAAGAACTGCGGCAAATTATCATGGAGAGCAAGAGCGGCGACAGAAATGCCATGTCGCAGCTCGTGACGATATTCGCGCCGTCCGTTCATAATTTGATCTTTTCCATCATTCGGGACGCATCGGTTGTCGAGGACCTGGCGCAAGAAACATTCATACGAATGCTCATGTCCATCGAAGGCTATGAATTTCGGGCGCCCTTTCGTTCCTGGCTGTTTCGCATTGCCGTAAACCTTTGTCGCGACTATATGCGCAAAAAAAAGGTGCGGCGAATCATCACCCGGTTTCAGAACAACGACGAGACGGGCGAAGAGCAATCGTTCATCGACAGAGATCAGGACCCGACGCGGCAAGTCCAGGAAAATGAACGGATGCAAATGGTCGCCCGGGCGCTGAACAAAGTGCCGGAGTCGTCCAGGATTGTTTTTATATTGCGCGAAATGAAAGATATGAGTTACGAAGAGATTTCCGAGACATTGGGCTGGAAAATCGGCACGGTAAAATCGCGGCTGTTTCGAGCGCGCCGTGAATTGGCGGAGCTGTTGAGGCCTCATCTGGAGGAGTTGCGATGAGACATAAAAAAATCGTACGTATGTTGTCCGAATATGTGGATGGCCGATTGTCATCCGCTGATGAAGAAATTATAAGGCGTCATTTGAAGGAATGCGGCCAATGCCGCGCCTTGTACGATAGCTTTGTCATACTGCACCAACGGAGCGAATCCGCGGCCACTTTTGCCGCATCGCCCTATTGTACCCAACAAGTCATGAGCCAATATGATGCGCGATGCGGCAATGGTCTGTGGGAGATGTTCGATTTCCTTCCGCGTCCGCTTGTTACCGCAACGCTGGCCTTGTCATTGTTGCTTTTGCTGGTGTTCGCGCCTCCCCGCTCGTTGCCGCCGTCCGATATTTATGACTCTGAATTTGCGATATTGTTCGATGAGCATAATGATGGAAACAATGTGACCTACGATCAAGCGCTGGCCATTGCTATAGATGCGGAAACAACTTTTCCACTGGGAGAATAAAATGATTCGATCTAAGAAACTGGCGTTTGTCAGCTTTCTCGCTGTGTTTCTTCTCGGCATGGTCCTGGGCGTCGTTCTGGAACGCTTTGTGTTCAGCGCCGACTACCACGGCCGCAGGCGGCACGGTCCAAGCGAATACCTCTTTAACAAATTCTCGAAAGAGCTGGCTCTTGACGAAGAACAAAAAAACCAACTCGAAAAACTGCTCAAAGAGATTGGCGACAAGCATCGCCGGATTCGCGACGCCAACAAGCAGCAATATGCTAAAATAAGAAGCGAGTTTGACGCCTCTTTTCGCCAGGTGCTCACGCATGATCAGCTCGAAAAATACGAACGGTTGGTGCAGGAATTTGAAGCCGCCCGAAAACGCTACAGGCAAAAGCATGAGAGGCACAAATAAAAAAAGGCGAGAAAACTCTCGCCTTTTTTATCAAACCAATGAAAATCTTTTCTTCTTTTTCGGTGCATCCTCGCTATAGTACGAAGACTGATAATAGGAATAGTCATACTTGTAATAGCCGTAACCCTTGGCCTTTTGCATACCGTTGAATATCACGCCCATAACCTGCGAATTGACGTTTGTAAGACGGCTCACCGAGTCGCTGACCACATGTCGATTTGTCTTGCCGAAACGCACCACCAGGACCACATTGCCCACTTGCTTCGAGAGCAGTACGGGATCCGTTACGGCGATAATAGGCGGCGTGTCGTAAATGACGAAATCAAAATTCTGTTCCAGCTTTTTGATGAGTTCGCTCATCTTGTTGCTGGCCAGCATTTCCGCCGGATTGGGCGGCGTCGTCCCCGCGGGGATCACGTATAAATTGGGCACATGCGTCATATAGATCGTTTTTTCGATGGCGATGTCGCGGGCCAGGTAATCGGACAGGCCCGGGGATTTGCGAATATTAAACAGAACATGTTGATGCGATTTTCGCAAATCGCAGTCGACGACCAGAATTCGCTTGCCCAGCTCTGCAAACGAGATAGCCAGGTTGGCGGTGGTCAAAGTTTTACCTTCGCCGGGAATAGAGCTGGTCACCATAATCCTTTTCAACGATGCGTCGACGTTGGCGAACTGTAAATTAGTGCGCACATGCCGATAAGCATCGACCACCGGTTCTTTGGATTGAATTAACGAGATCACTTTATTCCTGTAGCCGTTCATGCGATCTTCAATGACAAAGAGGTCGTCGACGTTTGCGCCGTTGGCATTTTTCGCCGCTTTTTGTATCGAGATGGCATGCCTGTCCCTCTTTTTCATAAAAGGAATTGTACCAAGAACGGTGAGATCGCCAAGGCGCTTCAAATCCTCCAGGGAGTAAATCGAGTTGTCAAGATAATCCACGACAAAGGCCAGGCCAAAGCCGAGGCCAAAAGCCAGAATGACGGCCACCATCATGTTTCGCTTTTTGCCGCTGGATTTGGGCTTTTCCGGCAGGCTCGGTTCGTCGACGATCCTCACGCCGCCGGTGCCCGTCGCGGCGCTGATTTTTGCTTCTTCGGCTTTTTCAACGAGAAATGTGTACAGCCTTTCATTTACCGCTTTGGTGCGCTGCAATTGCGCCAGTTCTATGGTGTGCTCTAAAATATTCGGATGTTGTCTGCGATACTTTTCAATCAAACTGCGCAGGAATTTTTCCTTATTCTGTAAAACATAAAGATTGAGTTCCTCGCTGACCATGCGCTCGTTAAAGATGCTCTTCGCCGACTCTTCATCCTGATCATCGGTAAAGCTGACGTTCATCTTGACATTCGTCGCTTTCAGGAAAGCATTGCGCAGTTCGTTCTTTTTGGCTTCAATCCGCGCATCCAACACCGCCAGCTTGCGCGAGGAGAGCGATTCCGTTTCCACAACTCTACGCTTCTGCGCTTCGAGAGCCTCGATATCCTTGCGTATTCTGACCACTTCCTGCGTTTCATTGTTCCAAATGCTTGGCGCTTCCGTATTTTTCAGCTTTTTAAAACGAGCCTGGTAGGTATCGAGGTTGGCCTGCGCCAGTTGCCGTTGCGTTTCAACTTCATCAAGCTGGCCTTCAATTTCAGCCAGTCTCCCCAGAACGCCGCCCTGCGCCTGCTCCACGTCGGTGATCCCGGTCTTTTCCTTGAACTCCTGCAGCTCTCGTTCGGCCGCTTCCAGGTTGCGGCGCGCCTCTTCAATCTGAATATTGACAAAACTGACGATGTTGCGCGATTCTTCCAGCTCTATTTCCTGGCATCTTTTCTTGAATTCATCGATGGCGATGGTCGCCATGCGATAGGCGATGACCGGATGATTCGCCTCGATGGCCAGCGAATAAAGATCATCATAGTCGGTTTGCTGAATGGCCAGACTGCCGAGGATGCCGCCCAATACGCCCGAGGTAAACTCGGGGCATGCCTGCAAAGCGCTGTCCAGGTTGGCGACCTTGGCGACCCGCTGCTTGTAGAGCTTGCTCTTGACCAATGTTTCGTAAAATCCAAATGGTCTGGCATCACTCTGCAACATAAAGGCCGTCGCCTTCATCGAGTTTTTATCACTTCCTTCAATAATGAAAGTGGATGCCGCTTTGTACACCGGCGGTCTTGTATAAAAATAGGCCGTTGCGGCGGAAAAAATAATAATAAAAACCGAAAGAATTATCCATTTACGACGAATGGCCAGGGAAAGATAATCGTGGAATCCCCACTCCCTATCACTGTTCACACCTGTGCTTTGTTCCATGATCGCTCTACTACGTTTGATGAAAGTTCTGTATCGTGGCTATGCTTTAAAAGAACCACCTCTGCTTATTTTACTCTTTTTTACGCTCAGAATGACGAATTGCCTGGTATTACTTTGCCTCAAACTTCCTGCTCTCAAGCAAATGCTGTACCACAACTTCCACACACTGAACTACACTCATCATCAACGTATTTGCTCGCGAAATGCTGCCTCGCCAAAAGGTTGCTTGCTGTGATATTATAGTTACAATACCTTGATTTTGCTTATTTTAAAAAAATCAGATTAAAAAAAAACGCCGTTTCCGGAAGAAACGGCGTTTTTACGTAACATATTTATTCTTAACGTCTTACAACAATTCAACTGTTAGCTCAATTCTTTCGCTTTTCAAAAAAAAGCAAGCCAAAAAGAAAATAACAGCGGCGGTAAAAACGGCTAAAGACCGGTCAAAATGTTCTATGCTGAAGCAAGTGTTTCACAAACGTCGTCTCAAAACGAGCACTACATCCCGGACTGCAACAGCCTCTTTATCGCCTCGTCAAAATATGCTTAAGCTTTATCGGTTCTATTCTCGCGAAACAAAAAGCCGAATATTAACATGACAACGGAGGCCATAACCGCGGGAATAATCCAGATGATCTGCCAATTGTGGCCGACAATTTCATTGCCTTGCATAATCTGAAAGTATTTTACGACAGGGCCGGCGATCCAGGCGCCAATGAGCAAGCCGACGCCATAGGTGACCAGGGCGATAAAACCCTGGGCGCTCGCCCGGATCCCTTCGGGAGCTTTTTTATCCACATACAACTGACCGGTGACAAAAAAGAAGTCATAGCAGATGCCATGAAGCAGGATGCCGATATAATACATGAAAACCAGATCCGTCGGATTGCCAAAAGCAAACAACACGTATCGGCCGGCCCAGGCGGCCATGCCGACAAGCAGCATTTTCTTCACGCCTAAACGTGCGAAAAAGAACGGCATGACCACCATAAAAAAGACTTCCGAGCCCTGTCCAAGGGTCATTTTGCCGGCGGCATTGGCGATTCCCTGCTCGTTGAGAAAGAGATTTGTAAAATTGTAATAAAATGCCAGGGGGGTGCAGATAAGGAGCGAACTGATGATAAATATGGCATAAGAGCGATCTTTGAGCAGTTTCAAGGCGTCCAGGCCCAGTATGTCTCGAATGGTCACCTTGCGCCCGAGGTCTTTCGGCGGCGTTTTGGGCAGAAAGAAAGAATAGACGCCAAGGATGATCGAAGCGCCGGCGGCGATCATCAGGGGATACCGCGTCGGTTCGACGCCCTCGCCGTTTATTTTCAAATAGCCGACCAGGATGCCGGCCACGATCCAGCCAAGGGTGCCGAAAACCCGGATCAGGGGAAATTCTTTTTCAGTGCTCTGCATTTGATTAAAAGAAATGGCGTTCACCAGCGCCAGCGTGGGGTTGTAGCAAAGCGCGTAAATGAGCAAGACGACAAAGAACGCCAACGGCGTCGTCACCTTTGTCGCGTAAAACAAAACAACGCCTCCGGCAAGGTGAAGAAAGCCCATCACCTTTTGCGCGGAAAAAAAGCGGTCGGCCACCATGCCGACAAAAAAGGGCGCAATGATCGCCCCCCAGGGCATGGTGCTGTAGGCGGCGCCGATATCCACACCGTCGAAATTGAGCGTCTGCAGGTATGTGCCGAGGGTCACGAACCAGGCGCCCCAGACGAAAAATTCCAGAAACATCATGATGGAAAGTTGAGTTCGAATGCTATTCTTCATAGAAATCTCCTTGATGAAAATGCTGCGCCGAGAAACACCTCGACGCAGCATTCAGATTTGCCGTTTATTAAATATCCATAAAGCCCGGGCTATACTGCGGCTTCCTTCACCCCGCCGGAATCACTCGCTTCCAGAATTACCGGCTTGTAGCCGCCCTTCTTTTTAAAATAGAAAATCAGGATCAAATATGAAATCAGCATGATGAACGGAAAAATCGTCACAGTGGACAGGGCTTTCTTTTTCGCTTCTGCTTTCACATTATTGATCACTGCTTTTTCTTCCGGGGGCAATGCAGCCACCTTTTGCTGATCCAGCGGTTTGTACTTGCCGAAGACGCTGACCCGCTCTTCGGCGACGACTTTGTCATGCAAAGTCGGATTGGCCGTAGCCAGGTATTTGTCGATCGATTTATCCTGGATGTTGCCCAAAAACACAGCGCCGATCACGCCGACGCTGAGCATACCGACGCCGCCAATGGAGTTCAGGGTGAGGGCGCCACCTTTTGGAAACCTTTCCGCCGCCACGCCCATCATCGTCGGCCAGAAAAAAGTCTTGCCCAAGGCGTAAATCGTCGCCGCGACAAATATCCAGATGCCGCTGGAATGGGACAACACGAAAAGACCAACGATGGCGATCGCACTGGCCGCCGCCAAAAGGCCAAGGGGAGAGAGTTTTTCCACAATCGGCCCGGCCAGGAAGCGCAGCACCATCATGATAAAGGCCGTATACACCAGAACCCATCCGGCCTGCAGGCCAAGTTTCGCCATGACCGGCTCGACCAATTCGGTGATCCAGCTATCGACGCCCAGCTCTGTCGTCGCCAACGGAATCATAATCAACAATAAAAAGATAAACAACGGATGCCCCCACGAACGAACGTACAAGCCGTAGGCGATGATCAATATGGCGGCGACAATAATTTCAAGCGTCAGCGACCATTCAAAAATGCGCCCGATTTCGGCGATCATGATAATGACCACGATAGCGGCGCCAATGACCCCGGCCTCCTGGAGCATTGCCTTGTAAGAGACGCCGGCTTTGACGCGTTCATGCACCGGAAAATGCGCTTTCAGCATCATAAATCCGTAAACGGCGGTGGGTACAAGGACGAGGCCGACTTTCCACTGCCAGGCCAGGTGCGGCATCAATATCAAAATAAACAAGCCGCCTAAAACCATGCCCCCCGGCCAACCGGCGTGCAAAATATTCAGCCACTTTGTCTTCTCCTTGGAGTAAACCGTAGCGACCACGGGGTTGATGACCGCTTCAACGGCGCCGTTGCCTAGGGCGAGGATAAACGTACCCCAGTACAGCATTTGGTAGCCATTGGCAAAGATAGTGATAATGGCGGACAAAACATGACAGACAAAGGCAAAAGTCAATGCCCTGCCATAGCCTATTCTGTCAATAACCAGGCTGAAAAGGATGATGCTGAGCGCAAACGGCCACAGGCCGACGCCGAAAATCTCGCCCTTTTGCGTTTCGCTCAGGTTAAAAGCTATCCCCCAATCGCCAATGACCTGCGTACGGATAATAAATCCAAATGAGGTTGCCACCAATGCGATAAAGCAGGTCCAGAACAACCATTTGGAAGGCGTAGCGCTGTCACTTTTCATTTGGTCGGCAGTCATATACTCTCCTCCACTGTTTGTTGTTAAAGTTGTACTTTTTGGTTTGATTTCATTGTACAG
The DNA here is from genome assembly GCA_024278645.1 of bacterium. Lineage (GTDB taxonomy): Bacteria > Zhuqueibacterota > Zhuqueibacteria > Residuimicrobiales > Krinioviventaceae > JAJRST01. The sequence continues at coordinate 9,317 of JAJRST010000077.1, forward strand.
GACAGTTGGCTTTGACTATATCGTGTAAAATCAATCGAAACATTCATGTCAACAGAATCCATACAAAAGAAGTTAATGAACGGCAGGCGCCTCGTATGGGCGACAAAGATGAATGCGGGTCACCTGACAAAATTAATAGATTTTGCTTTAATGTCAAGCAATTTTAAGAGTGGAAAAAAGAAAAGCGTTTGCGAAAAAAGGCGAGAGTTTTTATATTCAGCCGCATTGCAAATCATCCCTGCTTTAACAAGCAATGACCGCTCTGCTCATTTCACCGCCATTCGGCGTAGCTTATGAACCGAATCGGTCTAATCCGTGATCAGGGTGAGGGCTGCGGGCGCAAAACGCTGAAGCGAGGCTTTGGAAAACAGCCCGATGCATCAATTGATTATCAATTGTATTGCCCAAAATGGTTTTGCCTCTTATTTCTGCCTTTGAGTTGAAAAGTTACATTTGAAACAGTCGCTTCTTCCTGTGGTCATCTTTTTGCCAGCACGGGAGTTTCTTGAGAGGGGCGCGCATCCGAGCAACGGATGATGGAATTCCAGGCATCATTTTGAAAGGACAGGTCAATGGAACAAGGTTTTCAATTGCTCGACTATCTGGTTCTCGGAGGGTTCGGTCTTGGTCTCATCGGCATCGTCGTCTGGGTTTCGATGATGAAGGAAGACACCTCTTCCGACTATTTTCTCGCCGGCCGCGATGCCACCTGGCTGGCCATCGGAGCGTCCATTTTCGCTTCCAACATCGGCTCAGAACACCTGGTCGGCCTGGCCGGCGCCGGCGCTTCTACCGGCATGGCCATGGCGCACTGGGAAATGCACGCATGGATCATCCTCATCCTCGGCTGGGTGTTTGTGCCGTTTTACTCGCGCAGCCAGGTTTTCACCATGCCGGAATTTCTGGAACGGCGCTATTCCGTCGGCTCGCGCACTTTTCTCTCCATCATTTCACTGGTCAGCTACATCCTCACCAAAGTGGCGGTCACGGTTTACGCCGGCGGCGTCGTCTTTAAGCAGGTGTTCGGCATCGAAAGCTGGATGGGCATCGACTTTTTCTGGATCGGCGCCATCGGCCTGGTCATCATTACCGGCATCTATACGGTCATCGGCGGCATGAAATCGGTGCTGTATACATCAATGTTGCAGACGCCCATCCTGCTGGCCGGATCGTTCACCATCCTTGTTATCGGCATCATCAAAGTCGGCGGCTGGGGCGAGGTGGTCGAAATCGCCCGCCAGAACGTGACGCCGCATGGCGACAGCATGTTGGACCTCATCCGCTCGGCCAAGGACCCGGAATTTCCATGGACAGGCGTGCTTTTCGGTTCGGCGATCATCGGCTTTTGGTATTGGTGCACCGACCAATACATTGTGCAGCGCGTGCTTTCGGGACGCGACCAGAAACAGGCGCGGCGCGGCGCCATTTTCGGCGGCTACCTGAAACTGACGCCGGTTTTCATTTTCCTGATCCCCGGTTTGATCGCTTATGCCTTGAATGAGAAAGGTCTCATTCATCTGGAAAGCGCCGACGCAGCATTTCCGACCCTGGTATCGACGTTGCTGCCCGCGGGCGTCAAAGGGCTGGTCGTCGGCGGCCTGCTCGCCGCTTTAATGAGCTCCCTGGCGTCGCTTTTTAATTCCTCGGCCTTGCTTTTTACCGTCGACTTTTACAATAAATGGAAGCCGCAGACGCCGGAAAAGCAGCTCGTCTTTGTCGGCCGCGTCGCCACGGCGGTCATTGTCGTGCTTGGCGTTCTGTGGATTCCGGTGATGAAAAGCATGGGCAAGGTGCTGTACGCCTACCTGCAGGACGTGCAATCCCTGCTCGCCCCCGGCATTGCCGCGGTGTTTTTGTTGGGCGTGTTTACGAAACGCGCCACCGCCCAGGGCGCCTTCTGGGGCCTGACCACCGGGTTTGTGCTGGGCATGGGCAGGCTGGCGCTCAAAGTGTTTGAAAGCTCGCTAAATCCCGACAGCTTGATGTACCAGATTTTTGTCGCCCCCAATTGGCTGCACTATTGCATCTTTTTATTTTTCCTCAGTCTGGCGGTCATCTGGGGCGTCAGCATGTTCACGCCGCCGCCCAGCGAAGAGCAGCTTGTCGGTCTCACCTACTTTTCCGCAACGCCGGAACAAAAGGCGGAAACGCGCGCCAGTTGGAACAAGTGGGACGTCGTCAACTCGGCCGTCATTCTCGGCGTGGTCGTTCTTTTTTACGTCTATTTCTGGTAAAAATGACTAATCGCCGTTGCCCGCTTTGTCGCGGCACAAAAGTTCGAAACAAATTTCAGGTCGATGCTTTTGGAATCGTCGCCTGTCAAAAGTGCGGCTTTGTCTTTCTCGCCAACCCGGCGCCGCCGGAAAACGAGCAGGAAAATTACGAATCCTACTTTAAAAGCTCACAGCTTGCGGATTATACAAAAGACAGCAGCGACGCCGCCATTCGCGAGGCCTGGCGAATAAACGAGCAACGCATCGCCTGGGTGAAACAATTCACAGCCGGCGGCCGGCTTTTGGATATCGGCTGCGGTCGCGGATTTTTCCTTTCTCATGCCCGGAAAAACGGCTTTGACGTCCGGGGCGTCGAAATATCCGTTTCCGCGGCAAAATATGCATCCGAACATTTTGGCGTTCCCGTGCATATTTGCAATTTGGACGTGGAAAACAATATGGATGAAAGCTATGACGTGGTCACGCTGTGGCACGTGCTGGAGCATTTCCACGATCCGCGTGCAGTTCTGGAAAACGTGCGCCGCCTGTTAAAGCCGGGCGGCCGCCTTTTCATCGAGGTCCCCAACCTCAACAGTCTCAAATTTCGTCTGTCGACGCCCGGCAGGCGCTGGCAGGGCGGCAACCATCCCCGCTATCATCGCTCTTTTTTTACCCGCAAAACATTGAGGCGCGTCCTGCAGACCTGCGGCTTTGACATTGACAATACGCCGCCCGTAAATTATGATCTGCAATCGAATCCAGCCGTTCGGCGCGCAAAGCATTGCCTAAACGCATTCCACCTCGATTCATTTCTTAACGAGACGGCGACGGCAGGGCATTGAGGATAAATTTATTTTGAAAATGAACATCAATAAATACGCCCCTTTTAACACACGCCTTGCTGTACCGCCTACTTGTTGTATTCTTGTTTGGGCGCTGTTCCTTGGGCCTCCTCAGTCGCCGGCGCAGAACGGCCTCAGGGGATTTCATGCCGCGGGCATGCCCAGCGTATCGTACAAAGACGGCGAAGGATTCGCTTTCGGCGGCAATCTCTTTTTTTATCACTATGGAGAAGGGGCTGTACAACCTTTCAAGTGGAGCGCCATTTTCGGCTTTAAAATGTCGACGGAGAGCATGATCTCCACCTATATTTTTTACGATATGCCGCGGGCGTTTGGGCCGGACACGCGTTTTTCGTTTTATATCGAATACAAGCGCTACCTTGTGGACGATTATTACGGCCTGGGCAACAGGACGGAGCGTCGTCCCGAGTACCTGGACCCGGGTCATCCCGACTATCGTGAAAAACTGTATTATTCCTTCAAGCAGCGCTGGCCGTCGCTCTTTATCTATTACCAAACGCCTTTTTTTCTCAACCACATCAGGAACCTTTTCAGCGTTGGCTTTTATGATCGTAGAATCGAGGCCTACCCCCGGCCGAACAAGCTGCGAGAGGATTCGCCCCCCGGCATCAACGGCGGCCGCACGCATGTTTTCCAATACGGATTGATTTATGACACGCGGGACGAAGAGGCCGTGCCGCACCGCGGCGCGTGGAGCGAATTGCTTGTGGAATTTTCCACGCCGCTGCTGGGGAGCAGCTATGAATATGTTCGCTTCACCATGACCGATCGCCGATATTACTCCATCCACCCGCGCCTCGTCTACGCCCATCGTATCTTGTTTGAACCGATTCTGGGCGACGTTCCTTTCTACGACATGGCGATCATCAACAGCTCCTACCAGCGCCACCGGGGCCTGGGCGGCGCCGGCAGCATGCGCGGCATTCCCCGGCTGATGTTTGTGGGGCAACACAAACTGCTCGGCAATTTTGAACTGCGCATCGAAACCGTGAGTTTGACCATCCTCGAACAGCCCCTGACGGCTTTTATTCATTTTTTCACCGATGTCGGGCGCGTCTGGCTGAAAGACGAAGCAATCGTCCTGCGCGACCTGCACGCCTCTTACGGCGCAGGCCTGCACATTCGCTGGAAAAAGGATCTCGTCGGCGCCATAGATATTGGCCGGTCGCGTTTCTCCGACATGGCGGTTTATATCACTTTTCGTAATTTATTTTAATCTTGCGCGGGAAAAGTGCACGGAACATTTATGCACGAGAATTTTACCAAAAGTGGAAATTTCTTTTCCATATTTCCGGTTAAACATGTAATTATTCTTTACTGCGTTCCCACCTTGTCAAGTTATTATTACATCGCATAAATCGCATAATTATAAATTCGCACATGCATCACAAAAAAGGAGAGCACCTTTGAAAGCATGGACATTATTTCTCGCGGGATTTGCATTTCTGTTGCCCGGACTGTTGTCAGCGCAAAATGACGCACCGAAGGCGCCCCAATGGGGTTGGCAAAAAGAGGCGACGGCCACCCTCAACCTGACGCAATCCACTTTTGACAATTACGCACAGGGCGGCGAGAACTCGACCGCCTGGCAGTTTCGCATCGGTCTGAAATTTGTCAACGACCGGGAAAAATATAATTGGGCCAACACCGGCAAGCTGGAATATGGCCGCAACAAGACCGGTGAAGATGAATTTAAAAAGTCGGTCGATGAATTGAAAATAGAGAGCGTGCTCACATTTAAAATGAGCAAATACGTCAACCCCTACGCTGCGATCACCGCGGAATCGCAATTTGCCGCCGGCTATGATTATTCGCAAACGCCAAAAGTTGAGATTTCAAACTTTTTAGATCCCGGCTACTTTCGCGAGGCCATTGGCGCCGGCTACAAGCCGAACGACATCATCCTCTTCCGTCTCGGCGCCGCACTAAAGCAGACGGTGACGCGGAACTTTAACAATTATTCAGACGATCCGGAGACCGAAGCCGTTGAAAAAATTAGAAACGAGGTCGGCGTCGAAGGCGTCATTGATTTCAACTATAAAATTTCCGAAACCAGTCTCATAAAATCCAAGGTGGAGTTGTTTTCCAACATGAAAGCCTTTGATGAAATCGACGTGATATGGGACACCGACCTGACCGCCAAAATCACTAAATTTATTGCCTTTAATTTCAATGTAAAATTGTTGTACGACAAGGATATTTCGCCCAAACGGCAGCTAAAACAGGTGATGGGAATCGGAGTGAGCTATAGTTTGTTTTAATACATAGCGAGTATAAGCGTCGGCAAGCGCGTCAGAAATTGATCAATTTTTACAAAGCTTGCCGGATTTTAAACATCCGGTTTTTATTCCGCTCCCGCAGCATCACATAATTGCACTGTGATTATTGGGTTGATGTCACATTCATCCTGTGGTTTTTATGGCATTACTATTGCAAAAGAGACGGTGTGAAACGAAAGTTTCACGATACTCCGTTCCATACTACTCCCACAGAGGCGCCGATTGTCCCCGCGGTCGGCGCCGTTTTTATTTCTCCATGTCTTGAATAAAACGGTCGCAGTTTGTATATTAGCCGGTCTCATTGCCGGACGTCGCCGGCATATCGCTGTTATTGACCGTCGGCAATGTTCAACCATTCGAGAGATATTTCATGGCCAAAACGCTGTTTTTCCCAATACTTTTTTTGTTCATGCTCATGGCTGCATCGAGCCGATCACAGGATACACATTACTGGACGTCGAAATACGGCACGCAATCGACCCTGCTGAACGGCGCCGTGGTCGGCAGCCATCTTGATATCAGTTCCTCCTTCTATAACCCGGGGGCGCTGGGCATCTCCAAAAACCCGGCGTTTATTCTCAGCGGCTGGATATACAATCTGGAGCAAATCAGTTTTGAAGATATTGCCGGATCGCCGGTGCACGATATACAATTTAAACCGGCCCCGGATTTTCTCACCGGCCTCTTTCCGCTAAAATCGGAACACAGCAGACTTGCCTATTCATACCTCACTCGCCAGAAACTGGACTTGCGTTTGACCGGCAGGGATATCCACAACGGAGAAATCGCTTTTGACAAGGCAGATGAACCCCTGTATGCCGCCGATAATTTTCTCGACCAGGACCTGAACGAGACCTGGGTCGGTTTGACATGGTCCCGAAAAATCAATGAAAAGATTGGCATTGGCGTCACCAATTACCTGGCCTATCGTTCGCAAGAGCTGCGTCGCCAGGGAATCGTGCAAAAATTGACTGATTTGCAAGAAGCTTCGGCGTCCATTGTTGTCAAACATTTCCGTTACTATAATTATCGTTTGCTCTGGAAAATAGGTCTCGCCGCCGATTTTTCGCCGCTCAAACTCGGCGTTACGGCGACGACGCCAAGCATCAGTCTGTTCGGCCGGGGAAGAACCTTTGTCAATCGCGTCGACACGGGATTCGACGCCGCGGATGATGGAAAAGGCGTCGTCGAGTTTAACGAACAAAAAGACTTGCCCGCTTATTACCTTTCGCCGCTCTCAATCGCTATCGGGGGCTCTTTTAAACTCAAACAGACGACGCTGCACTTGAGTATGGAATGGTTCAACAGCGTGGCGCAGTTTCCCATCCTGCCGACAGCCCCGTTCTACAGCCAAACCACGGGGCAAGAATTGCACAATACCGTCCTCCAAGACCTCGATTCCGTCTTTAATATCGGTTTTGGCGTTCAGGAAACAATTTCCTAAAAATTAGAGTTCTATGCCAGTTTCGCCACGGATTATTCCGCATCCAGATCCAATTCCGCGGCCAACGTCTCGGTATCCTCCTGGGATATTTACCATCTTATGATGGGCGCCCTGTTCAGATTGTGGCGCTCGGAAATAACAACGGGCATTGGCTATTCGTTTGGCAGCCAGATCATGAAATATCCCCTAGGGTACCAGGGCGAAATGGAGGGCGACAGTCCTATCGCTGAACCACTCGCGCAAAAAGCATATTACAGCAACCTGACGTTTCTCGTCGGCTTTTCAATCTTTCCCGTGGAATTTTTCACGGAAACGCTTAAAGGGCTGAATATTATCGAAAAAAAACAATGACGGAAAACAGGCGACTTTTGCCATGGAAACCCGGCAGAGTCCTGGCAATTATGTTTCTTTCAATAAATCGGAGGGCGTTATGGCGGACGTTAAAAAAGATGTTATTCGCATTCAGCAGGAAGAACGCGACAAAAGCAATATCTGGCTGCTAAAGTACATTTCCCGCATTCTGAACAGGGGGACAAAAGAGGTGGAGTCGCTGCGCCTGAAACTGCGCGTCACGTATTGGATCATCGTCGTGTTGTCGATCGTCATGTTCGGCGTCGGCATCGTGCTGATCGCCATACCCGGATTTGCGGCGCTGCGCATGGTGTTTACATCGACAAAGATGGATACGCCGGAGAGCGTACAGAGCCTGGTCACGGCTTTGGTCGGTTTGAGCGATTTGGTTGTGCTCTTCCTCGCCAAACCGGTGCGCCAGGTGCACAACCTGATGGGCGACATGACGCAACTGACCATGGCCATTAATAATTTCCGTTA
>JAJRST010000611.1 GCA_024278645.1 bacterium
AAAGAATTATCCTTTAATAACATTCTGGATATGAATGCGGCTGTGGGGCTGGTATCGGAATTCAAAGAGTCCTGTGTCGTCATTCTGAAACACAACAATCCGTGCGGCGTTGCCATTGATGAGGATATTGTTACTGCTTACCGGAACGCGCTGGCCACCGATCCGGTATCGGCTTTTGGCGGCATTGTCGCATTTAATCGCCAGGTCAATGCCGAGGTGGCCGAGTTGATGTCCAAAGTTTTTCTGGAAGTGATTCTGGCGCCTTCTTTCAGCGACGAGGCGCTGTCGCTTTTGACCAAAAAGAAAAACATCCGGCTTGTTGAAATTCCCCAGCTTTCGCTGGATGAAAAGGCTCTTGACATCAAGAGGGTCTATGCCGGTTATCTGCTTCAGAATATGGACCTGGGACCGGAACCTGCGGAAAATTACCGCGTTGTAACCAAACGTCAACCCGAGGCAAAAGATTGGCAGGCCATGCAGTTTGGCTGGAAGGTGGTCAAGTGGGTGAAAAGCAATGCGGTTATCTTTGTGTCCGATAAAATGACGCTTGGCATCGGCGCCGGACAGATGTCCCGCGTCGACTCGTCGAAACTGGCGGTGATGAAAGCCAAAGACGCCGGTCTCAGCCTCGAAGGCTCTGTGGTGGTGTCGGACGCCTTTTTCCCATTTCGGGACGGAATCGATGCGGCCGCACAGGCCGGAGCCGTTGGTGTCATTCAGCCCGGCGGGTCCATCCGCGACCAGGAGGTGATTGACGCTGCAAACGAACACGATATGTTCATGGTCTTTACAGGTATCCGTCATTTTCGTCATTAATGAAAAAATAATACAAGAATATGAACAGGTAAGGTAAATTATGAAATTTGATCTCAGTTCACTTCTTTCCAATGATCTTGCTATTGATCTGGGCACAGCAAACACGCTGGTCTATCTTAAGAATAAAGATGTGGTGCTCAACGAACCGTCCGTGGTGGCCATTCGCAAAAGCGATCAGGAAATAGTCGCTTTTGGCAAGGCAGCCAAAGAGATGGTGGGTCGAACTCCGGGCGAAATCGTTACCGTTCGGCCGCTCAAAGACGGCGTCATTGCCGACTTTGAGCTTTCCGAGCAAATGATTCGTTATTTCATTCGCAGATCGATGACAACGCGCATTCCGCGACCGCGGATTGCCATTTGCGTGCCCTCCGGCATAACCGATGTGGAAAAGCGGGCCGTGCGAGATTCTGCGGAACATGCCGGCGCTCGCGAAGTTTACCTTATCGAAGAACCCATGGCCGCGGCCATTGGCCTTGGCCTGCCCATTGACCAGCCCGTAGGGAGCATGGTCATCGACATTGGCGGCGGCACGACAGAGATAGCAGTTATCGCCATGTATGGCATCGTCAATTCCATCTCCATCCGTATCGGCGGCGATGAAATGAACGAGGCCATCATTCAATATTTCAAGCGAAGTTTTAATCTGCTCATTGGCGAAAACACTGCCGAAGAAATCAAGTGCACGATGGGCTCGGCTGCGCCCTACGATGGCAAGGGCTCTATGACCGTCAAGGGCCGCGATCTCATCGCCGGCATACCCAAGACGGTTACCATTACTTCGAAGCAGGCGCAGGAAGCCCTGGCCGAACCGGTCAATGCTATTGTGGATTCGGTCAAGATGTGTCTGGAAAGCACACCACCGGAGCTTTCGGCGGACATTCTGGACCGCGGCATTCTGATGACCGGCGGTGGTTCGTTGCTGAAAGGACTGGATGAACGGTTGCGCAAAGAAACCAATCTTCCCGTCATCGTCGCCGAAGAGCCGATGCTGGCCGTGGCACGAGGCACAGGCAAAGTGCTGGAAGACCTGAACCGATACAGACGGGTGCTCACGCATATCAAACGGTATTGATGGACTTTACAAGACATGACACTAAAACACACACCACAATCCAGAAAGAAGAAAAAAACGAATTTCGGAACATTTTTCTGGGGTTCCGCCAAACGACGTTTTTTCACCATCATCGGGGTGCTGGCCGTGCTCAGCATTGGCTGGCTTGTTTACCTGGCGCAGGGATTGCCATCCCTGGAACAACTGGAAAACTATGAACCGGACCTGGCCACCAAGGTTTATTCTGCGGACGGCAAATTAATAAAAGAGTTTTTCACCGAGAGACGATTTTTCACGCCCCTGTCCCAGATCCCGGAAAACATGATTCAGGCGGTGCTGGCAACCGAGGACCATCGATTTTTCAAGCACTGGGGCATTGTGCCCAAGCGGCTGGTCAAAGTTATCTTTACCGATCTTATTACGATGAGCAAGCAACAGGGTGCCAGCACATTGACCCAGCAATTGGCGCGACGCCTGTACCTTACCCCCGAAAAAACCATCACCCGAAAAATCAAAGAAATCCTGACTGCCATTCAGATCGAAAGGACGTATACCAAGCCGGAAATTCTGGAAATGTACATGAACCACATGTCTTTTGGTCATGGCACTTATGGTGTGGAATCGGCAGCCAGACGCTTTTTCAACAAATCTGTGCAGCAACTTACCTTGCCGGAATGCGCCTTGCTGACGGGCATGCTGCAAAGGCCTGCGGCACTCAATCCGTTTCGTTATCCCGAGCGCGCGCTCAAACGTCGCAATCTGGTGCTGTCCCGTATGCTGGCAGAGGGTTTCATCACCCGGGAAGAGTATGAACAGGCAATTGCCACCGATCTGGGCGTGGTTGAGAAACAAAAGAACAAAGACGAATTTGCAGCGTATTTTACCGAATACGTGCGCAGAAATTTACAGAAAAAA
>JAJRST010000078.1 GCA_024278645.1 bacterium
CAAAGCGCCGAACGGCTCGCTATCTCATCAACGCCATTTCCCGCACCTCGGTGAAATCTCCGGCTTTTAACCGGTAAAAATAAACGCCGCTCGGCGCCTGTCGACCGCGTTGGTCTCGCCCATCCCAGGTCGCCTCGTACTCTCCGGCGGGTTTTTCACCCTCGATCAACCTTCGAATCTCCTTGCCCAATGAATTAAAAATCGAGAGTTCTACAAAAGTTGCAGCCGGCAGGCGATACTGAATTGTCGTCGATGGATTAAAGGGATTAGGATAATTCTGCTGCAATTGAAAATCAACGGCGACGCGATCACGTTGTTCTTTTTTCTCTATGAGTGTTTTAACGCCGGAATAGACCAGGCCGATTTCCTCTTCGCTGAGCGCGCGGTTGTAAACCTGCACATTATCGATGGCGCCTTTGAAATAAGAGTTGATATTTTCACCTAGCCTGGCAACCTGTCCGGTTTTTACCTGACCGGACAGCCCGCCGTGCGAATCCATGAGCGCCCCGTTCATATAAATCATCGCCTGGCTGCCGTCGTAAACGCCGACAATATGCAGCCATTCATTGAGCGGCAAGTCGCTCTCTTTGATGCCAGGGCGTTCGGCGCCGGAGGTGGTTGTGACCTTGAATCTCAGTTCGCCGTTGCCGCGATCCTCGTAAAGGACATAACAATCCTGATCCGAATCGTAAATCGGCCCATAAGAGCCGGACATCTCGCTCGGCAGCACCTCCAGTTTAACCCATGCGGAAAGGGTCACGGCGTCATTATTGACGTTCAGACTCTCCGAATTCGGCAATTGCACATAGTCGTCCTTGCCGTCAAAATACAGCCCGTTGGCTAATTTTCCCTCCGTCCAGGCGACGCCGTTATAAAGCACGCCCGTATTGTCATTGCCGGAAATATCCCGGATGGTCTCGCCGACGCCTTCATCCATACTCCAGGCGGCGATCAGCCCGGATGGGAAGCCATGATGCCTGAATTCGGCGGTCAAATCATTTGCGGCGTTGGGAACGCGCGCCAGGTCCTTGATATGTTTGACGACGACTTGATAGAGAACGCCTTCGGATAGCTCGGATGTACGCAGAACAACCGTTTTTCCGTTCAGAGCCAGCGTCGCCGAGTCAACGGTCGCCGAGTTGTCGATCTCATAGTTGGAGATATCCGTGGCCATGGCCTCGTTGATGCGCTCGCTGAATTCGATGTAAAGCGTCGTTGCTTCGCCGCTTGCTATGACATTGATAATCTCGGGCGGCTGTGCGTCGTTTTCAGTGGTGGCGAAAACGGCGTTGCTGAAATTGTCGCTTTTCAAGCCGGCGTAATTGACGGCTTTGATGCGGTAGTAAAAAGTCGTGGCTTCCTGAAATGTTTCGTCGGTAAAAGTCGTCGTATTGCCAACGGAGGCTAAAAGAGCAGCGGCGTCGGCGGTTGTGTCCCGGTAGATTTCGTAACCGGCAATGCCGGACTCCGGGTCTACGGCCGGCTGCCACTTTAGGGCGATGCTCGTGCCGGAGACCGTCGCTTCTTCGGCAGCCACATCGGACGGCGGCGAGACGTCTTCCAATATGGCGCGCAACAACTGCGGGTAATTGGTGATGATGCCGTCGATGTTCAGCGCGATCATTTCGCTCATTTCAGCGGCGCTGTTCACGGTCCATCTCCAAACCTCAATATTGTTCTGATGCGCATAGTCGATCAAATCAGGATCGGCGACGCCGCCGGCGCCGACAGCTTGGGCGTCTATCCCCTTTGCCTTGTCGATTTTTTCCGTTGACATAACCTCGAACAGATATAACACCGGAATAGCCGGGTTGAGTTGCTTTGCCAGCGAGATTTGCTCAAAGTTGAAAGAAAAGATGATGACCCGGGATTCCATGTTCAGCTTTTCAATCAGGTCGACCACCTTTTCGACGATCCCGGGCGCACTCGCCTTTATTTCGACGCACACTTTGACGTCATTTTCCTTGCCGACGAGCAGCGCTTCCTTCAGGGTCGGTATTTTTTCTCCGGCGAATTGCTCATCAAACCAGGAGCCGGCGTCTAACTCTCGCAGTTGTGCAAAAGTCAGCAAACTGACAAAACCCGAACCGTCGGTCGTTCGATTGACGGACTTGTCGTGAATGACTACAAGGGAATCGTCTTTTGAAAAATAGACATCCAACTCAAAATAGTCCGCACGAAATTCGGCTGCTTTTTTGAAAGCGGCCAGCGTATTTTCCGGCGCCACGGAAGATGCTCCACGATGAGCAATCACTTTGGTCTCTGAACGGATTTGCGAGAAAAATGATACAACTATCAAAGCGAATAAAGCAATTTGTTTTCTATGCATGTTTACTCCTTGTCTGATCTTGTACGCCCGGATCGTAAATAAATTATTGAAATTTTTTAAGGATACATATTCTCATTATAAAAAACAACAAGGAAATAAAGAGACTTTTTCCGCAAAGCGAAAGCGCTGCCGGGGGATTCGAATGGCCGCGTCGAACGTTTTTATGGTATGAGAATGCAAAAAGATCAAATTTTATACATTTTTCTTGACATTTTATTTCATTGTTGCTATCTTGCAAGACTTGATGTGGCGCTTTAGCTCAGTCGGTAGAGCAACGGACTGAAAATCCGTGTGTCCCCAGTTCGATTCTGGGAGGCGCCACTTTAAAAAGCCTCTGGTAACCATCAGAGGCTTTTCTGTTCAAGTCGGTCCGCATGTTTTTCCTTCAGGTTTTTCATGTCGCTATTTCCAAATTAAAATATAACTTCCCAATGGTTGCAAATATTCGCTGCTTTTGCCGCCTGTTTTATTGGAGGAGTGAAATTTTGTTAATGGCAACTCTGTTTTAGTTGCTGGTTTTATAATAACAAAAAAGCGTCGATCCGGGCCAGTCTTCCATTACGGGATCAAAAGCAATTACCTGGAGGTCTAATGAACTATCTCACGCGGTTCATCTTTTTTGCTCTGATTTTCCTTTTAATTCACCCGGCCCTGGGGCAATACCACGCTGGCGTTTATGGGGGGCTTTACAGCTCCAAATTGAGCGGCGATTCCCCATCCAAATGGCATTACTTGTCGCAAACTGGTCTGGCTGCCGGTGTGATCGCAGAAATTAACCTGACGCATGATGTGAGATTGTCCCTGCAACCCGGCATCCTGCAAAAGGGCGCTAAAATTGGCGTCGACGTTCCGGGCGAGCGAGACCCAAAGGACAGCCTGTCGGTAAAATTGAACTATGTATCGCTTCCCATTCTCATCAAAATAATTCATGACAATGGCAAAGTCTTTTTGTCCGGCGGCGTCGATCTTGGTTTGCTGCAGGATGCATCATACAAAGCGCTTGAAGGTAATGGCGACAGTCAGGATCTCACGGATTATTTTGACGCCATCGATATCGCTGCCATGTTTGGCGTGGGATTCATCTTTCCCATAGGCCGATCCATGCTGCAGATAGAATTGCGCTATACCCAGGGACTGCTGAACATCAGCAAGTTTGCATCAGAGAATCCGGATCGTTATCTGCCGCCGGAATTCAAAACGAAGGGATTGCAGATTTTGGCGGGCGTTTCGGTGCCCTTTGGCAAACAGTAAACGAAAGAGCATCATTCATAAAGGTGAACCCGATGATGATAAAAAATTGTCGTCTTGTTTTGATCGTTATTTTTCTTTTTGGTTTGCCAATCCCAAAGACGCCGGCGCAAACCCCATCGACGTCGCCTGTTTCTTTGAAAACAAAAATTCCACATTTGGCGAACCACAAGTTCGTCGTCAACCCGATGGTGAGTGATCCGTTTATACAAACCCATTTTCGCAATACGCTGGGATTCGGGCAGGCGCTGGACATGGATTTGCCAATCCTGGTCATAGACGATGAGACTGTTTGGGGCATTCGCGGCGACCTCATGTTTATCGGACTGGACTTTGAATACCAGATCGCATTCAAGGAATGGATGGCCGCATTTGTCAATTTTAATATATACGGTCGCCTTGGCTCCGGCGTGCAGTCCATGCTTGCCCAGGGCGTTTCCGCGGCGACGAACATGGAACTGGGCTGGATGTTCAGGCTGCATCATGGTGATCGTACAATGCTTTCCGCGACAGTCAATCTATGGAACAGCAGCGGAACAATCGTCAATTTTTATGATTTTCTCATCGGCATTATTGAGGAAGGGGGCCTGACGCCGGAGAATCAATTGGTGCGCAAGCGCCCCTTTTTACGCGGCGGCGGCGGCTTGCGATATGCCTGGGCGGCGAGCGATTTGATCGGCGTGAACCTGCTGGGCGAAATCGCGTACGGTGAATCCGTCGATCGCCGCGAAAGCAACAAAATATATTTCAACGCCGGCGTTTCGACGGATATCGATCTCAGGCACACAAGAGTCAAGATTCCCGTGGGGTTTGCAGTCGGCGGCGGCGTCGACTCTTTCCCCAGCGGCGGCGACAACACCATTGACCGCAACCTGATGCAGTCGTTTTTAAGAATATCCTACACCGGACGCGACGACTTTTTGTTGAGCCTGGATATGACATGGTCCCGCTTTTCCATGAGACAGCTCGACCAGACGGTGAATGCTGCAATGACGACGATCAATATGAAATATTTTTTCTGAGCAGGGCGTCATGCCGGATTGCCCTTGACAGCGGCAATCCGGCTTGAGTTTATGCCGTGCGGGTAGCTTTATTAAAAAGATGAAAAACGAGCGCGAAAAAGATGAGGGCCGCTGTGCCCAACGCGCCCATGAGAATCGAGTCGATCGAGCATTCAAACCAGGACCAGGAAGGCGGCAGGTCCCTGGCGAACGTGCCCCAGGTGATGACGCCGACGCTGATGGCGATAGTGACGATTCCCTGCCAAACCTTGATGCGCGCCCTGAACAGGGCCAGCAGGAACAGGCCCAGAATGCCGCCGCCAAAGATGCCGGATATTTCCCACCATACATCCAGGGCGCTCTGGGCGCGAATCATCAAAAGAGCAAACAAGATGCCCAGAATGCCCCAGAACAGACTGGAACCGCGCAGAATGGCAATGCTCTGTTTTTCCGAAATGTCCGATTTGATAAAGCGCTTGTAAAAATCGAGCAGCAGGACAGTAGCCGAGCAGTTGAGCGCCGAATCCACCGTGCTCATCGCAGCCGCGAGAATGGCGGCGACGATCAGCCCCTTCAAACCGATGGGCAACTGGGTGGCAATGTAAAAGGGGAACACCTGGTCGCCTTTGACGATGTCCGGCGACAGCACCGCGCCGCCCGGCGAATAAAAGGCGTACAAAGCCGTACCGATATACAGAAATATGGCCGTCAGCGGTATGTAGATCAGCATGGCGATCCATACGGAACGTTTGGCTTCCGCCTCCGTGGCCACTGAGGCATATTTCTGCACATAGTTTTGATCCGCAATGAGGTTGCGAAGGTTTTCGGTGACGCCGTAGATGATCATCACCCAAATCGTTCGCGAGGTCAATTAAAAGTCGGCGCTGCCGAGGCTGAATTTGTGCGCGTCGAAAGCGTTTTGTATTAAAAAGTCCGGTTTTGAAAAAACCGCCACGGAGAGGGCGCCGGCGCAAAACAAAATGCCAATGATCATGATGGCCGATTGCATGACGTCGGTCCAGATGACCGCCTCCATACCGCCGAGCATGGTGTAGATAATGGTTATCACGCCGATGAAAACAATGATCGCCGCAAGGTTCCAGGGCATAAAAGAGCTGAGCAGCAGGCTGGACAGGTACAGAATGACGGCGATGCGCCCGACCATGAAAAGAATAAAGGAAAAAGCGGCGTAGATGCGGCCATAGGCGCCCAACCGTTCCTCGAGAAACTGGTACACCGAAATCATCTTCATCTTTCGGTAATAGGGTATGACGTACTTTGTGACAATAAAGGCGATGGGTGGAATGGTCAGCGAAAAAATCAACGGATGCCAGTTATCGTCAAACGCCTTGCCCGGCGTGGCGATATACGAGATGCTGCTTGTATAGGCGCTCATCACCGCCAGGCCGGCGGCCCATGCCGGAATGGAGCGATCGGCGACCATAAATTGCGTCGATGTTTTGGACTTTCGAAAATAATAGGCGCCCATGCCCAAGAGAACCGCGGCATATAAAAATAGAACGGCGATGTCGATGCTGTGTAAATACCCGGTCATAGATTGTCTCCTATGTTTTATATAAACGCTGTGTCAGCCTGCTTACCACACGATGAAGTTGCTCTATTTCCATTCTTTCGGAGGAGGATAAACGTTTGGGGTCGGTCACACGCGTAAAAAGTTGCAGGGGAACGCCTTCGAGCTGCATGTGATACTTGGCGTTCACCGGATAAAGCTGGCGTTCGACAAGCGAAGCAAACCCCATCATATCGAAAGCTTCTTCAACCAGCTCGCCGCCTTGCCGGTAATGCTCAACGCCCCACACATATAATTCCGGATGAAAATTGGCCATAACGCCGCTATAGCCGGAAATGCCGATTTTCAACGATTCGTACAACGTGGCGGCGTTGGCGTTGAATATTTTCAACCGCCCGTTTACCGCCGCCATCTTTGCCCGCATATCCTCGATTTCGCAACTGGTGTCTTTGAGAAAGTAAACACGCTCCGTCTGCTCGCAATGCTGCATTAACGCCGGCGACAACAGACGCTTGTAGGGATAGGGGCACTCGTAAAAGCCCAGGGGCATGGAGGGCGGAAGTGCGTCGAGAATGCGATCGAGGTTTGACTTGAAAACGTCATCGGATTCGTCGTGCTCCGCCAACCGGTTGCTGACCAGAACGAGAGCCTGAATGCCGGTGTCCGCTAGCTGTTGAAGCTCGTCAATTTGACCGGCTATCTGGTCGGCAATATGACCCGAAGCCATCACCGGCACCCGCCCCGCTGCTTTTTTGACGACAAACGAGGCCAGTTCGAGACGCTCCTCAAGAGACATAACCCACATTTCACTCGATTGACAAACGGCGAAAAGCCCGGCCACGCCGCGATCAATGTACCAGTCGACCATTCTCTCCAAAATGGCATAGTCAATCGAATTTGAATCGGTAAACGGCGTGATCATTGTCGGCCATACGCCGTTTGGAATAACATCATTCATTTTAAATCCCAGGGTTTGATATATGTCAACAGATCAGCCACGGAAGGAACGATAATTTGCGGTTGATCCATGGATTGTTTCAGCATTTCCTCATTCGTTTCTCCGCTCAGAACGAGAACGCTGACCATGCCCGAACGGACGGCCATGCGTACGTCGGTATAAAGCCGGTCGCCAATAAAGGCAATTTTCCCGATCGCCGTTCCGGATTTTTCGCTTATGGAATGAACAGCCTCTTGCGTGGGCTTGCCGACGACGACAGGCCGCCGGCCGGCGGCTGTTTCAAACAGAGCGATGAACGACCCCACGTCCGGCTTGAAGACGTTCTTTTTCACCGGGCAAAGAATGTCCGCGTGAGTGGCGATGTAGGGGACGTTTTGCAAAATGAGATCATAGCATGTGCAAATTTTATCATAATTCAACTCGGTATCAAAGCCAAGCACAACAGCCGCCGGCGGATCGGCCAACGCTTCTTTTTCAGACAGGCATTGAAAGCCTCTTGATGCAAAATCGCCAGCCAGATCACGGTTGCCGACCAGGTATATCCTGGGGAAAAGGCCATGACGCTTTAGATAGGTTTCCGCGCAATCGGCAGAGGTGATGAGCTGACGATCCTCGGCCGGGAATCCCAGCCTCGTCAATTTTTTCAGCCACGAACGTCTGGAGGCCGAAGTATTGTTGGTAAAATAATAGAGCTGTCGCCCCGATTGCATGACCTGGCGCACAAAATCAATGGCGCCGCTTATTGGCTCGTTTTCGAGATAAAGCGTGCCGTCAAGATCGCATACTAATGTTTCACATGTGGCAAGAATGCCGGCGTCTTTGTCCGATAAATTCATCAATTAATTGCGATATGGAATTGTCATTTTATAAAATATAAAAAAATTATTTTGAAAAAGAAATGATATTTCATTTATTATCAATGTTTTGAGTCGCTTTCAATGCAATCGATTGCACTTTAAGTGCAGACAATACACAGGTTTGTGAAGGGTGTGGTATTTTTAGAAAAAAATTTTCTTTTTTTCTGGTTGCAAAAAAAATATAATCTGTAGCGGAGCGTGCAAATCGTCGCCACGCTCCAGCTTGGCGACGCCTTTACAATCTACAGGCGTCGAACTGTTCTCCGGCTTGCCTTCTCCGGCGCATACAAGACTACAAGACACAGTCAAGCAGAGCGTGGCTGCGAGAGGAGCGTAAAACAGGAGCGAACTCGCTTTCTTTCTCCCTTGTTCCCAGGCGCCCCGGACCGTGTGAAAACGCCTTGAAAATGACGCCATAAATTTCGTATCTTTGGAGCAAAGAGGAACCCTGAACATCACCCATAACTGAGGTTTTACAATATGTCACCTTTTTTACTTGTAACAACATAAAAAAATTGGCATATTGTTAAATAACAATGAATTCCTTTCACTAAAAAAAGGAGCGGGTTATGAGACTATTGGCAATCGTTCTGTTCACATTTGCTTTTGCTGCGCTGACTTTTGGCGCCACCACTGAAGAGTTGCTGGCGGCGGGCGACACGGCTTATGACAACCATGACAACGAAGCGGCCCTCGTGCAATACCTGGCTGCTTTTGAGACGGACAATACGAATTGCGAAGCCGCCTGGAAGATTTCCCGCGCTTATGCCGATATTGGCGACGACAAGACGGCTAAGAATGAACGGACGGAAAATTTCAACAAGGCCGAAGAGTATGCCCGCAAGGCCATTGCCCTTTGCCCGGACAGCGATATGGCGCATCTCTACCTGTCCATCGCCGTGGGGCGCGTGGCGCTCATGTCCGGCAAAAAACAACAGGTGCAGTTGTCGCAAACGGTCAAGGATGAAGCGGAAAAAGCCATCGAACTCAACCCTGAAAATGACATTGCGCATCACGTGTATGCGCGCTGGCATCGCAAGGTGGCCACGCTCAGCGGCATCGCCAAAACATTTGCCAAAATCTTGTACGGCGGCCTGCCGCCGGCGAGCCTGGACGACGCGGTGAAGCACTTTAAAAAGGCGATCGAATTAAAGCCGGACCACATCAACCATTACCTGGAACTGGGCATCACTTATGAAATAATGAAGGAGTGGCAGAAGGCCAAGGAGGCTTACGAAAAAGTGCTCGAACTTCCGGCCACGGAAAACAAGGACCCGGAATATAAAAAAGAGGCTGAAGAGCGGCTGAAAAAAGTGGAAAAAAAGCTGTGACGCGAATGAATGCGTGAAGCATTCTAACATTATCGTAGTCTTTTCGCGTTTTTTCCTACATTATTGTGAGGGAGGAGCGGTGTATGGCAAGGCGTCCCCGGCGCTGCAAAGGATGTACAACTATCGTAGTAACAGCACTTTAAGAATTAACCAGCGTTGCTAATACATATCCGCTTTGCAGCGCCTGACGTTTCGCCAATTTTACAGTGAAACAATATTGTACGATATTGACGTCGAGCAACAAAATTGTCGGATTAACTCCGGGGCGTATCTTTTGTTGCGGATGACAATCGTTGTAACG
>JAJRST010000612.1 GCA_024278645.1 bacterium
CGCTCAACAACGGTTTGTCGCGCATCGAATTCCCGTCGCCGTTGTCCATATTCGACGAACGGCTTGGGCTTGACGGCACGCCACATGCGATTGCACGCCACAAGGGGAAAATCTATGTCGCCGGCAATCGCGGCCTGTTTTTGCTGCATCAGTCTGCCAATGCCTTTCAGCCGGCTTTTGAGGCGGTCGTCGGCGTCTCGTCGCAGGTGTGGAGTATGCTGTCAACTGAAAAGGGACTTTTGATTGGCGCGGCGCAGGGCGTCTATGTGCTTCAGGATGGCGCGATCTCCCCGGTCGCCCGACTGGATGTGGCGGCCTATTGCCTGCGCCGGATCGACGGTTCAAAAGTGACGATTTATGCCGGATTACGTGATGGCGTGGGGGCTTTGCGTTTCGATGACGGCTGGAAATTTCTCGGTAAAGTCGCGGGGATATCCGAATCGATTCGCACCATAAGCCGGGATAAGGACGGCGCCCTGTGGTTAGGCACAACTTCCGGAGGGGTGCTGCGCTTCGAACCGGACCGGCAAGACCCGATAAAGGGCGCGGTGCAACGTTTCGGCAAGGACGACGGTCTGCCGCAAGGCATGACTTTTACCTATTCGGTGGACGATCGGGTGCGAATCGGAACCTACAAAGGGCTGTATCATTTCGATTTGTCGCGGCAGGCATTTCGACCGGATTCTTCTCTGCATCCGTCCCTGGCCGATTCGTTGGAAATTAACGACATTGTGCAGTCCGGCGCTACTATTTTGGTGATGGCCGGGAGGAAAGAGAGCCGACTGCGGGTGGGAACGCGGGCGCGTGACGGCGCATACACCTGGACCACAGCGCCGTTTCGAAGATTGACGGAGATGAACTCGGTCATGGACATGCTTGCGGAGGACGACGGCGTGGTGTGGCTGGTCGGTCGGGACGAAAGAATCTACCGCTACAACCCGGCCGATAAAAGCCCGGGAATCGAAAAGTATGGCGCCTGGGTGCGCCGGGTCCGCGACATTCTCGGCGACTCGTTGATCTGGGGCGGCGCCTTTGCATCCGGCGCGACGGAAAAGGGCTTGTTGGCGCCGTTGCCGCACCGGCAAAATTCGATTCGATTTGAATACGCCGCGGCAGGCTATGACGAATCGCAAGCCAATAGCTATCAAACAAAATTGGACGGCTATGATAAAGAATGGCTGCAATGGACGGCGGAGACGCAAAAGGACTACACCGGCCTGCCGCCCGGGGATTACACCTTTCGTGTGCGGGCGAAAAACGTCTACGGGCGTTCGAGCGATGAAGATGCTTTTTCCTTTACGGTTTTGCCGCCCTGGAGTCAAACCTGGTGGGCCTGGGGACTTTACGGCCTGCTGGGGATCGGAATCGTTGGCTTGCTTGTCAAAAGTCGGGTCCGCTTCCTGGAAAAAAGGACAAAGGCGTTGGAGGCGATTATCGACGAACGCACCGGCGTTATTCGGGAGCAGGCCGACAAATTGCAAGCCCTCAACCGGATGAAATCCCGATTTTTCGCCAACATCTCGCACGAATTCCGCACGCCGATGACCCTCATCCTCGGGCCGCTTGACGATATGATGACTAAAAAACGTCACAAAGCCGACCGGGAACAGCTCGGGTTGATGCGACGCCATGCGGGGCGAGTGTTGCAGCTCATCAACCAGTTGCTCGACCTGTCGCAATTGGAAGCCGGGAAAATGAAGCGCAACGTGCGACCGGGCGACCTGGAGGCTTTTCTAAAGGGCGTAGTGATGTCTTTTGCCTCGCTTGCCGAACAAAAAAATATTTCGCTAAAATTCCAGTCTGTCGAAGGCCGGTGTTTGCGTCGTGTTTATTTCGATCACGAACATGTCGAAAAGATTCTTTTCAACCTGTTGTCCAACGCCTTTAAATTCACCCCGAACGGGGGAGAGGTTCGCGTTGCCTTGACCGGTCAGGGATGCGAGTCGGATGCTCTTGCGGAAATCCACGTCATGGACAACGGCATCGGCATTCCCGGAGATCGGCTGCCGCATATTTTCGACCGTTTTTACCAGGTGGATGTGAGCAGCAGACGCGAGCACGAGGGGAGCGGCATCGGCCTGGCGTTGACCAAAGAATTGGTCGAGTTGCATGGCGGAATAATCGAGGCAAGCAGCCGCGTTGGCAAAGGAACGGAATTTATCGTGCGCTTGCCCGTAAACAAGGCGCATTTGCAAATCGACGCCTCGACAATAACGCCGGACGACACGAAATTAACAGTTGTGAACGACGATCACGTTGACGACGCCGCGCCAAGGATTGAAATTGATGACGACGCGCCCGTCATTCTGGTGATCGATGACCACGCCGATGTGCGCCGCTACATCGCCCGGCATCTGCAAAATGACTTTACCATCCTGCAGGCGCGCAACGGCCGCGAGGGCGTCGACGCCGCGCTTGAGAACATTCCCGACCTGGTGATCAGCGACGTGATGATGCCGCAACTGGACGGCTATCAGCTGTGCGCCGCTTTAAAGACCAATGAAAAAACGAGTCACATTCCGGTCATTCTGCTCACCGCTCGCGCCGGTGAGGAAGACAAGCTTGCCGGGCTGGGCATCGGCGCCGACGATTATCTCACAAAGCCGTTCAACTCCAGGGAG